>NZ_JBQVRO020000015.1:0-57425 GCF_052439115.2 Halorubrum sp. FL23 | reverse complement strand
GGCACGGTGGGCCGTTACCCCACCGTCTACCTAATCGGCCGCAGCCACATCCTTCGGCGCCGGAGCGTTTGGCACAATCCTCATTCCAGGTGGATTGTGGTATGCTCTATTAGCCTCAGTTTCCCGAGGGTATGGAGCTCCGAAGGGTAGTTTGGCCACGTGTTACTGAGCTATTCGCCACGAGTCTGAACTCGTGCGACTAGCATGGCTAAATCGGATCCCAATAGCAATGGCCTCCGGCAGGATCAACCGGAATGTATAACCTCTGAGCCTGATTCCCGGCTCAGAGGGGTGTTGGCGGGTTTTGACTCGCGTTGAGTCAAAACACCATTGCATGGTCTATGTGGTGTCCGGGCCACCCAGCGACCTGGATGACACCGAACTACCACGGCTCACATCAGATTTCCTCTTACGCCGGAGCGCAGGGGGCGAAATCCTCATTCGGGTGAGTCGGATGAACCGACTCTGCGAAACCGGGACGAATTGAACGTCCCGAGTCCGCGGTGCGTTCTTCGCGTTTCAACCGAACGGGCTTATACACTTAAGCACGTCGGAACGCTTCGACCGGCCGCGGAGCGGCCAGCCGTTGTCCCCCGCGCCGGGGGACCTTCGCATCTAACACGAATGCCGGGTTATACTTAACCCCGTCGAACCATCGGCGCCACGTCATGCGGTTTCATTGAGATAGGTTCGCACGAGTGGGCCGGGTCCTGAGCAGACGAAACAGGTGTGTAGCTCGACCAGCTGTTTCGACCGACGAACCGAATAGGCCGATGATTGTCAGTACCCGATCATATCTTCCGGTGGCAGCGCGCGTGCCATACCGAAGCTGAGGCCGGGGGCACAGGCCGCGAGACGGTGGTCCACACATCGGCAGAGACGTGGCTTCACAAAATGGGCTACCGCGCGGCGCAACGGGCAGCGGCAGAGCGGCCGTTTATACCACGGGCGTTTATAAGGGAGGGGGACGCATATAAAAGCGAACGATGACGAACCCTGCAGATTCGATCGAGATCCAGAACGTAGTTGCATCGACGGGGATCGGCCAAGAGCTCGATTTGGAGGCGCTCGCTGAGGACCTTCCGGGGGCTGATTTCAACCCCGACAACTTCCCGGGACTCGTTTACCGGACCCAAGAACCGAAGGCGGCCGCGCTCATCTTCCGGTCTGGAAAGATCGTCTGCACGGGTGCGAAAAGCATCGACGACGTTCACGAGGCGCTCGGGATCATCTTCGAGAAGCTTCGCGGACTACAGATTCCGGTCGAAGACGATCCGGAGATCACCGTTCAGAACATCGTGTCCAGCGCCGATCTCGGGCACAACCTCAATCTCAACGCGCTCGCGATCGGGCTCGGACTCGAGGACGTAGAGTACGAACCAGAGCAGTTCCCCGGACTCGTCTACCGGATGGACGAGCCGGAAGTTGTGATCCTCCTGTTCGGGAGCGGGAAAATCGTCATTACCGGCGGGAAGCGGACTGACGACGCGGAAGAGGCCGTCGAGGAGATCGTCGAACGGATCGAAGGGCTCGGCCTGCTGGGATAAGAGACAACTCGGAACACGCTCGGATCGCGATCGAACTGCGGCGAACCGGCAGACGACTGCCGATCGAATCGACCGAGACGAACGATCGCAGTGCGAATCGAAATTCCTTCTTCGGTCGATTATCGTCAGGAGTCTTCCGTCAGAACCTCTTTCACGACGCTCGGGTCCTCCAACAGCTGGTGTTTCGTGTAGCTACCTTCGGCGCTTCCCCCACTGTGTTTCGACTGTTCGATGATGTCGAGAAACGCGTGTTCCTTGAGGAGGTCGCGGACGCGGCGAAGCGAGAGGCTATCTGAGCCCTCTTGACGGCAGATGTTCTCGTAGATCTCGTAGACGCGACTGGTTCGGAACCCATCCTGACGGCCGCTCGAAAGCGATAGCAGCGCGAGCGCCTGGAGGACGTACCGAGAGTGCGGCGTCGACCCGCGAATGAGTTCGCGGAACCGATCGGTCTCTGCGCGCTCGCGCGCCTGCGTAACGAACTCCTCTCTGACGGTCGGTTCGCCGTTGCTCTGTGCGATCTCGCCCGCGTAGCGGAGAATGTCGATAGCTTTGCGCGCGTCTCCGTGTTCGCGGGCGGCGAGCGCGGCGGCACGCGGGACCGTCGATGGTTCGAGGACATCGTCGTGAAAGGCGTCTGCGCGCGCCTGCATGATCTCGCGGAGTTGGTTGGCGTCGTACGGCGGGAACACGAACTCCCGTTCACAGAGGCTCGACTTGACGCGCTCGTCCATGCGGTCTTTGTACTGAATCTTGTTGCTGATTCCGACCACCCCGAGCTTGCAGTCGGTGATCTTGCCGGCCTCGCCAGCCCGGGAGAGCTGCATCAGGATGGCGTCGTCGTCGAGTTTGTCGATCTCGTCGAGGATGATGAGGACAACGTCGTACCGCTGGTCGAGGATCCGCCACAGCCGCTTGTAGTACGTCGACGTCGAGAGACCTTTATCCGGGACGTTGATCCCGGTGGCGTCCGGATCGTTCACGGCGTCGGCGATGGTCTGAACGGCCTGCGTCTCGGTCGTGTCCTGCGCGCAGTCGACGTACGCGAACGTCGCGTTGACGCCCTCCTCTCCCGCCGTCGAGACGAGGCGCTTGGAGACGTATTTCGCGCAGAGCGACTTTCCGGTGCCCGTCTTTCCGTAGATCAGTACGTTGCTCGGACTCTGACCGAAAATCGCGGGGTTGACCGCAGTCGCAAGGTTTGCGATCTCGTCGTCACGACCGACGATCCGGCCCTCCCCGGGGAGGTGACTGATCTCGAGGAGCTCCTTGTTCGCGAAGATCGGGTCCTCCCTGGTGAAGAGATCGTCCGCTGCGTCCATAGGATCGACACCGGGTTTCCGGTGAAATGCGTTCCGCTTCGGCCGTGATGCGATGTGATTTGAGACACACACCGGGTTTCCGGTGAAACAGGTGGATGGGGGGTGGGTGGTGGGGTGGGTGGTGGGGTGGTTGGGGTGTAGTGGGGTGGTTGGGGTGTAGTAGGGTAGTCGGGGTGTGATGGGTGGGGTAGTGGGAGTCAGAGTGGTCGGTGAGAGGAAGGATTGTCGGCCGTAAAAGCAAAACGGCTGTCAGAAGATCGGTAGTGTAGTTCACCGGAAATCCGGTGTCACCACCGCAGTGTGACTCGACAAAAACGCAGCTGAACCAGAAGCGCAAAACAAAGGTCAGGGAACGGAGGCGGCTCACAAGGCAGGTGACGCTCCAGAGAGCTCGAGCCAGGATAATTAGTGGGATCGTGTGACCGTACGAAAGAGACGATCAAGTTTCGGTACGAGTCCGTATGTATATGCGATATATACACATCGTAGTGTAAACCGAGGAGTCGAAGTACCAGTCAGAGACCGTGTTTCCGATGAAAGTTCAGGATTTCCGGTGAAACCGGGTCTCTCTGACTTCTATTCTTTCTCCTGCTCTTTGATCTAGTGGACTATACTCAAAACTTGTTTATAGTTTTTTCTAATCCAAGAGCAATTTTTGAGGCAACCGAGTGGGGGTGAATCGGGAATCAAGATCGGGCGTTTCTGCCCCCCCACCAGCCACCACCAACCACCCAACCCCAACGAACCACGTTTCACCGGAAACACGGTGTGTCTCTCAAACAGTTGTGCCCAGTCACGGCAACAGTACCCAGATTAGAATGGCCAGTACACCCGGAACATCCACGGTCACCTACGCTATCATACCCGCGAATTCGTTGCCTCACAGAGTATCAAACGGAGATCGGCAGAAGATCGCCGAAGACCAGAGGACTACCGTAGAAGATCAAAGGACTACCGCAGAAGACCGGAAGGCTGCAGAGGACCGCAACCACAAGCGATTCGCTACCCTACTCCTGCGCGTCGACGACGGCCACACTGGCCAGGTTGACGATGTCTTTGACCTCGTCGCCCCGCTGGAGGACGTGGACCGGTTCGTCCATTCCAACCAGCATCGGGCCGATGGCCTCCGCGCCGCCGAGCCGCTGGAGCAGCTTGTAGCCGATGTTCCCGGCTTCAAGGTTCGGGAACACGAGCACGTTCGCGGCTTCGTCGAGCTCCGAGAACTCGTACGTGTTGTTGAGAATGTCGTCAACGACCGCGGTGTCGGCCTGCATCTCACCGTCGACAGGGAAGTCGACGCTCTCGTCCTCGTGGAGTATCTCAACGGCCTCCCGTGGCTTCTGAGTCCCTTCGTTGTCGACGCTCCCGAAGTTGGAGTAGGAGAGCATCGCCGCGCGCGGCTCGACGTTGAACCGACGAGCGAGCTCGGAGGTGTGACGCGTGATCTCCGCGAGCGTCTCTGCGTCGGGGTCCTGGTTCACCGTTGTGTCGGCACAGAAGATGACCCGGTTTTTGAACGTGAGCATGTACACGCCGGCGACGGTATCGGTGTCGGCCGCAGATCCGACGACCTGCAGCGGCGGCCGGAGTGCCGACGGATAGTGATGAGTCAGGCCGGTGAGCATCGCGTCGACGTCCCCGGACTTCACCATGACGCTCCCGAGGTAGTTCGTGTCTCGCCGGACCAGTTCGTTCGCCTCCCGGCTCGTGATCCCCTTGCGCTTGCGTAGCTCGTAGAGCTGGTCGCCGTACGCCGACACGTCCCGGTCGTCCGGGTCGACGACCTCCGGCTGGAACGACAGCCCGAGCTGGTCGGCGGTGCGAGTGATCGTGTCGGCGTCGCCGAGCAGCACCGGCTCGGCGATCCCCTGCTCCGAGAGCTGGTAGGCCGCGCGGATCATCTTCTCGTCGGTCCCCTCTGCCAGCGCGATACGCTTCGGATCGCTTTTCGCTTTGTTCAACACGACGCGCATCATCTCGCGGGACTTCCCGAGGCGTGCCTCCAGACGCTCCCGGTACTGTTCGAGGTCGATTTCGGTCCGCGCTGACCCCGACTCCATCGCCGCCTCCGCGACGCTGGGTGCGACCTCGAAGAGCACGCGCGGATCGAGGGGTTTCGGGATCACGTAGTCCGCCCCGAACTGGAGCGGGTCGTCGCCGTACGCCTTCACGACCGCATCAGGGACGTCCTTGCGAGCCAGTTCAGCGAGCGCCTTCGCGGCGGCCCGCTTCATCTCCTCGTTGATCTCAGTCGCGCGCACGTCGAGCGCGCCGCGGAACAGGAACGGGAACCCGAGCACGTTGTTCACCATATTCGGGTAGTCGGACCGCCCCGTCGCCATGATCACCGTGTCGTCGCGAGCGTCCTTCGCGTCCTCGTAGGTGATCTCCGGATCGGGGTTCGCCATCGCGAAGATGATCGGGTCCGACGCCATCGACTGGACCATCTCCTGCGAGACGATCCCGCCGACGGAGAGTCCGACGAACACGTCCGCGTCCTCCATCGCGTCGGCGAGGTCGCCGCCCGCTCCATTGCTGGCGAACTCGCTTTTGTAGTCGTTGACGTCGCCGCTGGCGGCCCGCTGCTCCGTGATGATCCCGGAGGAGTCGCACATGGTGATGTTCTCCTTCCGCGCGCCGAGCGAGACGTAGAACTTCGCGGTCGCGATCGCGGACGCGCCCGCGCCCGAGAAGACGATCTCGATGTCGGAGAGGTCTTTCCCGGAGATCTCCGTCGCGTTCATCAGCGCCGCTCCGGAGATGATCGCGGTCCCGTGTTGGTCGTCGTGGAAGACGGGCACGTCCATCTCGTCGCGGAGCCGCTCTTCGATCTTAAAGCACTCGGGGGCCTTGATGTCCTCGAGGTTGACGCCCCCGAAGGTCGGCTCCATCGCCTTCACGGCCTCACAGAACGGATCGACGTCGTCGATGTCGAGTTCGATGTCGAAGACATCGATGTCGGCGAACCGCTTGAACAGGACGCCCTTCCCCTCCATGACGGGCTTCGACGCCGACGCACCGATGTCACCGAGCCCGAGCACGGCGGACCCGTTCGAGACGACCGCAACGAGGTTCCCCTTCGCGGTGTACTCGAACACCGATTCCGGGTCCGCGGCGATGTCGCGACACGGCGCTGCGACTCCCGGCGAGTACGCGAGCGAGAGGTCCCGCTGCGTGTTCGTCGGTTTGGTCGTCTCGATCTCGATCTTCCCCGGCGGCTCCTGTCGATGATACTCTCTCGCGTCGTCGTCTAATCCCATGTCTCCTCCAATTCGGTAACGGAGTAAAAAGGTATGTGAACCCGTCGAATACTGATTCGACATTCGACGATCCGCGGACGCGATTCAGTCGCGGTCGGTCGACCCTGAGCCAGTATCGGTCGATGCTGAACCAGTGACGGCCGAAGCCGGGTCGATGTCCACGTGGAACAGCGTCAGCGCCGGGTCGATACCACCGAGAGTAGCGACTTCGTACGCGATCAGATACGATCGAGTGACGACACTGACCGGGAGCGTCAGTGCAACCAACGCCACCACGGCGATAATGGCGACGATCGCGACGGTCGCGGCCCCAGCAGTCGTACTCACCAACGCGCCGAGACCGCCGATGGGAACGGCCGCGAGCAGGAGCACGCTCCCGGCGACTACGACGACTGCCGAACCAGCGATCACGAACGCGATCCCCTCGACGATCGCCGTTCCGAGGCTGACGAAGAAGTGAACCGCGAGATAGACGAAGAGCTCCGCCCACTCCCCGCTCACCGCGCGCCAGACACGACGCCACCCGGCAACCACGCCGACTTCCTCGACGACCATCGCGGGAACGACGAACTCGTAGGTGAGCCGGAGTGCGAGCGTCCCGAGCAGGACGACCCCGCCCCCGAGAAGCCCCACGGCAACCGCAGGGCCCGTCGAGAGCGCTCCGACCGTCGCCGCGAACGAGTCGATCGGCGCCCACCCAATCGGCGTCTCCCTCGCGACCAGGACGAGCGCCGTCAACGCGATCGGACCGGCGGCGATCGACCACAGGACCGCGGAGGCGACGAACAGGCCGCCCCCCTGCCGGAGTCGCCCGAGGAACGGCTGCCACAGTCGGACCTCGTTCGTCCGAAGCGCGTCGTAAAAGACCAGCCGAAGCGACAGCGAGGCCACTGAGAACGCGACAACCCCGAGTCCCACGACGACCGCGGCGGCGGCGATCAGCCAGTCAGCCGGCAGACCACCGACGAGGTCCGCAACGACGGCGTCGACCGCCCCGATGCCGGTTTCCGTCTCCGTCCCGGTCTCTATGCCCCCGGATTCCGTCACACCGCCCAGCCGAGCGTCGGGAGCCGCGGGAACCGACACCCCGGCGTTCGCACCCCCACCCATCAGGAGGACAAGGAGCGCCAGTTTCGCCCAGCGGACCACGCTGACCGGGAACAGGAACCGACGAGCGGCCTCGACGGCGTCGTCCACGGCCGCGACGGCGTGCCAACCCATATCCCACGATTCACCGGGGCCGCATATATAATGTGACGGAGGGAAATCCGGCCACTCCGGCCCGATCCGACCTGTTGCGATCTGCCGTCACTCGCGACCCACAGCCCTTTACGCCGAACGCGACGAAGTGGCTCGCATGAAGGTCCGCGGCGAACGGGAGTGCCGAGAGTGCGGCGCGCGTTGGTCGTACTACGAGACGGGATCCGTCGAGTGCCCCGACTGCGGGTCCCTCAAGAGCGTCGGCGTCGACGACAGGACCGCCCACACCGACGCACCCGCGACGCTCGACCTCAGCCCCCATCGCGCACGCTTCGGCGACGCGCGTGGAACGCTCCCCGAAGAGGGCGTCGACGACCTCAAAGCCGACCTCCGCGAATACGCCCGCAAGCGGGGGTTCATCCGCGGGGGCGAACTGCTCCCGCTCGACGACGCCTACCTCGCCGCCCGCGAACTGCTCGAGGCGATTGACCTCTACGACCGGCTCCGCGACCCCACCGACCGCGACCGGGAGTACCTCCTCGCTCTGCTCGCCGGTGCCGACGATGGCGACCGGCCCGCGACCGAGGCGGTCCCCGAGTCCCTCCGCGAGGCGCGGGGGATGGCCACGGTCCGCGCGGTCGACGAGTACCGGACCGACCTCCTTTCGTTTCTCGACGAACTCGAGGGAGTCGCGGGACTCGAGGAAGTCGACGACACCACCGATGCCGACGCGTCCATACCGACGGTTTCGGTCGCCGGCGACGACCCGCTCTCGCGGATCGCTCCCGCCCGCGCGCTCCTCGAACGCCTCCGCGACCGCACGAAGCGCGCCGAGGCGCTCACGGGTGACGTGCCGCCGGCCGACGCCGACGCCCTCGTCGACGCCGCCGACGCGCTCGGCGAGTACGTCAGGACCGGCGACGAGACCGCCCTCGACCGCGCTCGGAGCCTGATCGCCGACACCGAGACGTAACTGTCGCCGACACCGATACGTAACCGTCGCCGACACCGAACCGTACCCCTGCGACCATCGAAACGCAATCACGGCTGATACTCGCGGAGTCAGCTTCAACTGTCGGGTCGGGTATTTCGACGCATGCCCCGGTTCGACGTGCACGATCACCGCCACGCGCTGAAACAGCTCAAGGACACGGGCGCGACACGCCTCTGGGAGAATCGAAAAGACGTGGCCTGTCCGGTGTGTGAGGCCCCGTTCGACCGCCTGTTTACCACCCGGAAGCCGGGAACGACATTTCCAGAAAGCGACGGCGCGCGCTTCTGTCTCCTCCGCGACGAGGACGCGATCCACCTGTTCCGCCACTGACGCGCGGTCAGTCTCTCCGGACCCCGCTCTCGACTTCAGTCGTCGGCCGCGGGATCCACGCCGGGCGCCGGATCGTCGATGTACCGTTCCGTCCACGTCCCGCGCGCGAACCACGCCACGCCGATGATCGCGCCGAGGATGTTCCCGAGTGCCATCCCGACCCAGATCCCCGTCTCGCCCCAGCCGGCGATGAAGACGAGGTAGCCCACGCTGGCGACCCGCCCGACCCAGAGCGTGAGGATCGAGATCACCATCGCGGTCTTCGTGTTGCCGGCCCCCCGGAACGCACCGAGGATGACCTGCGAGACGCCGATGAAGGCGAACTCGACGGACCGAATCCGGACGTATTCGACCGCGTGCGCGACGGTCGCCGGCGCGTCGGGCACGTCTCCGAGGAAGGCGCCGACGATCGGCTCCGTGAACGTCACCGCGACGACCGCGACGAGGAACATCACCCCCGCCCCGGTCGACGCCGCGAGCTTGACCGACCGCGCGGCGCGGTCCGCCCGGTTCGCGCCGAGGTTCTGCCCGACCATCGTGTCGATCGCGCGCCCGAGCCCCATCGCGGGGAGGAACACGAGCGAGATGAGCCGGTTGCCCAGCCCGTAGGCCGCGACGACCGGCGGGGAGAACGTGACGACCATCGCGGTGAGCGTGATCATCGCCAGCGCGCTCGTCGTCTGCTCGACGCTGGAGGGGAGCCCGAGCCGGAAGATGTCCCCGATGAATCCGAGGTCCGGGCGGAGGTGACCCAGCGAGACGTCCGGCCCGAGCCCGGTGCCGAACAGCACCCAGATCCCGACCGCGGTGGCGACTCCCCGCGAGAAGATCGTCGCTATCGCAGCACCTTCGATCCCGTAGCCGGCGAATCCGGTGGCCGCGAACAGGGCCGCCTGAACGCCGACGGGGTCGAGCGCCGCGACGAGCGGCACCGCGGCGAGCCACTCGAACAGCGGGTTGGCCGAGAACCCGAAGATGAGGAACGGGTCGAGTAGCACGTTCAGAACCACCGAGACGAGCATCACCGTCATCGGCGTCCGGGTGTCACCGTATCCGCGCATCAGCGCGGAGAAGACGAAGAACCCGAACATCAGCGGGATACCCGCGAAGATGACTTCCATGTAGTCGGCCGCCAGCGGGATCACCGTCGCCGCCGTGTCGGCGTCGCTCGGCAGGATCTCGAGCGCCGGACGCGTGTAGAAGTACCCCGCGATCCCGATGAGCACAGACAGCACGGAGACGGTGAAGATGGTCTGGCCGGCGACGAGCCCCGCAGACCGGTTCCCGTCGGCACCGGTGTACTGCGCGACGAGGATCGCTCCCGCGGTCGTGAAGCCGCCGGCGACCGCGATGAGGAGGAAGATCAGCGGGAACGCGAGGCTGATCGCCCCCACCGCCTCGGCGGACAGGCGCCCGAGGTACAGCGTGTCGACCACGTTGTACATTACCTGCAACAGCTGGATGACGACGATCGGCCACGCGAGGTGGAACAGCGGCCGGATCAGGCTCCCCTCGGTGATCGACTCCTCCGACACCCGTTCGTCGGGGGAATCGCCGGGGGCGCTGTCGCCGTCGTCGGGGCCGCCGTCGCCGTCGCCGCCAGAACCGCCGTCGCCGTCGCCACCGTCCGCTGCTTCGGACGAGGCGCTGACCGCGTCGCTACTGTTCGTCTCGTGGTTCGGACCACCGTCGTCGCCGGCGCCGTCGTCGGGGGAGGAATCAACGCCGCCGAACTCCGAAGGCGACTCCGACGGGTCCTCGGAGGGCTCGTCGCTCACTGATTTATAAGCGGGGGCTCGCTGTATCAGGGTTCCGGTTCTGTGGGACAGCCCACCACACTATGTCACACGGAACCAGTCAGCGATCGTTTCCGGAGCCGGCGCCGCCGACGGAGTCAGCCGTCGCTTCCGTCGTCTCCCTGACCTCCGCCTCGGTGCTCCGGGATTCGCCGGTCCCTCGGCCCTCGGAATCGGGCTTGTCGCCGGCCCGCTGTCCCGGCGGTCGGCCGTCTTCCGGCCCGCCGATCCGGGCGATGCCCGAGGTGTCGTCGAAGACGAGGTGCCGGTGCGGGTACGCCATCTCCACGTCGGCGTCCTTGACCCGCTCGCGGATCCTGATGTTCACGTCGGACTGGACCTTCGCGAGCTTGTACGGCTTCTTCACCCAGTACCGGAGGCGAAGGAGCACGCCGTCGTCCCCGAACTCGTGGATCCGACAGTCGGGGCTGGCGGTATAGCGCGCGACGCCGACGCGGATGTCGGGGCCGCCGTCGATCACCGCCTCGCAGTCCCGCGCGGCGCGCTCGATGAGCCGACGCGCCTCGGAGATGTCGCTTTCGTACGTGACGAGCACGTCGATCGTCCGCCGGGTCCGCTCGTCCTCGGCGGAGTAGTTGGTGACATCGCGCTCGCGCATCGTCCCGTTCGGCACGACGAGGAACGTGTTATCGAGCGTGAATATCTTCGTGTACCGGATCGTGATATCCTCGACGAACCCCGTCGTCCCGTTCTCCAACTCGATCATGTCGCCGATCTCGAACGGCTGGTCCGCGAGGATGAACACGCCGTTGATGAAGTTGCCGACGATCGGCGCGAGGATGATCCCGATCACGGCGGAGAAGACGGCGGTCCCGACGAGCAGATCGGTGAAGCGGAACCCGCCCGCCCAGAGCCCGACGAGCAGCGACATGACGATCGTCCCGACGCGGACGCCCCTGACGATCGTCTGCGCGACGCTCTGTCTCGACACGCGACGCGCGACGGGGCGGCCGATGAGACGCACGAGGAACTTCGAGGCGAGGACGCCGACCGCGACCGACAGGATCACGAGCAGCAGTCGCCCGCCGGGGGAACCCACAATCCCGCGGAGCGCGTCCCCGAACCGCGTGATCCAGTTCCCGATCGAGACGAGCCCTCCGGGCTGTGCCATAGCGAAACCGCCGTCGCCCACCCGAAAAAGCGTTTCTCCCGGCGGCGAGCGACTCGCGGCGGCGCCTCGACGACGAGCCGGTCCCGCCGATGGAGTCGGAGTCCCTCGACGGGACGGACGATCGCATGTACATGGAGGATGCGGCTCTGAAAACGCGTGCTACTCGGCTCATAGTAAAAACCTATATCGGAGGACCGCCTCGTCACGAGCATGACAGACGATCTCCGCGGCACGCTCGACCGCGTCGGGGACCGATTCAACCTCGGCGAGTACGAGATCGACGCGTACCTCGCCGTGTTGGAACACGGCGAGTTGACCGCGAGCGACATCGCCGACCGGACCGACATCCCGCAGCCGCGCGTGTACGACACGGTCCGAAGCCTTTCCGACCGCGGGCTCGTCGAACTCCGCGAATCGCGGCCGATGAAGATCGTCGCCGTCGACCCGGAGGACGCGTTCGGCGAGCTCCGGTCGTCGTTCACCGAGATGGTCGACGAGCTCGAGGCCCGCTACACCGCGCCCACCCGCGAGACCGAGGCGGTGTCGCTGGTGAAGTCGCGGTCGACGATCCTCCGGTACCTCGAAGAAGTGATCGCCGGCGCCGAGTACGAACTGGCGCTGTCGCTCACGCCGGGGCTGCTCCGCCGCTTCCGCGACGAGCTCGCGGCGAAGGTCCAGGCGGGCGTCAGCGTCGAACTCCTCGTCACGCCCGCGGCGCGCGCGCCGGACCCCGAGGAGTTCGACTACCTGGAGGTCGCGACCATCGCACGCGCGCGGCGCGGGATCACCACGCCGATCCTCGCCGTCGGCGACGGCGAGTACTCCGTGTACGCCACGCAGGACGCCCTCCGCGACGACCGCGAGCGGTACGGCGTCATCTTCAACCGCTCCGCGCTCGGGTTCCTCGTCTCCGGCTTCTTCGGCACCGTGCTGTGGACGACCGCCGAAACGCTCGCCGCAGACGGGGCCGCCCGTCCGTTCCCGCGCCGCTACGCCTCGATCCGCCGCGCGGTCAAGGACGTCCGAGAGTTCGAGGGCGAGGAGTTCTTCGCGACCGTGGAGGGCCGCGACATCGAGACGGGCGATTCGGTGACCGTCAGGGGGCGAGTCGTCGACCTCGCATTCGAGGCCACGGAAGAGGTGGCGTCGCTGACCGTCGAAACCGAAACCGGTCGAGTCGACATCGGCGGCCGCGTCGCCTCGCTCGAGGATGTCGAGGGGCAAGAGATCGTCCTCGGTCGCGGCGAGCCGCCCGCGCTGTGACTTTTTAGTCCCCCGCGGCCCCCCGACCCGTATGGAGTACACGACGCTGGGCGACACGGGGGCGACGGTGAGCCGCCTCGCGCTCGGCTGCATGAGCTTCGGGAGCGAACACGAGTGGATGCTCGACGAGGGGGAGGGGCGAGAGCTGATCGAGCGCGCGATCGAACTGGGGATCACGTTCTTCGACACGGCGAACGTCTATTCGAACGGCGAGAGCGAGGCGATCCTCGGCGACGTGCTCGCCGAGTACGACCGCGACCGGTTCACCGTCGCCACCAAGGTGTACGGGGAGATGGACGAGTCGAACCCGAACTCGGGCGGGCTCTCGCGGAAGGCGATCGAACAGGAGCTGTCGCACAGCCTCGATCGGCTCGGGATGGAGACGATCGACCTGTATCAGATCCACCGGTGGGATTACGACACGCCGATCGAGGAGACGCTGGCCGCGCTCGACGACGCCGTGCGGCGCGGCCAGGTGCGGTATCTCGGCGCCTCGTCGATGTGGGCCCATCAGTTCGCCGAGGCGCTCCACACGAGCGACCGCGAGGGGTACGAGCGGTTCGCCACCATGCAGAACCACTACAACCTCGCGTACCGCGAGGAGGAGCGCGAGATGGTCTCGCTGTGTGAGCGAGAGGGGATCGGGATGATCCCGTGGAGTCCCGTCGGCGCCGGCTACCTCGCGCGCCCGGACGGGCAGGCCGACGCGACGACCCGCGGGGAACGCGAGACGGCGCTCGGGCGGCCGTATCGCGAGGGCGGCGGCGAGGAGATCAACCGCCGGATCGAGGAACTGGCCGACGAGAAGGGCGTTCGGATGGCCCAGATCGCGCTCCGGTGGGTCGCCGGCAAGGAGGTCGTCGACGCGCCGATCGTCGGCACGTCCAGCGTCGAGCACCTCGAGGACGCCGTCGAAGCGCTCGGCATCGACCTCTCCGATTCAGACGTGGAATGGCTCGAGGAGCCGTACGAGCCGGTCCCTGTCTCCGGGCACGAGTGAGCCGTCTCCCACCCCACGTCCGAGCGTTCGACCGCTCACCCACCAAGCCGCCCACCCACCAGACGGCTCGACCGAACCCCCTGTGTCGCCGTAACACACTTAAGAACACACTCTGTACCAGTATCCAGTGGCATCCCGACAGGGCGGGCCGGGAGACACGGAGTCATCCCGACCCGGATCGACGGAGCGTCGGACCGCGTCCACGACCGCGCCGGCGGGGTCTCGCCGGCGGGCGACAACGAGATCGAACTCCCTCCCGCACGGGGCCGACGCGAACGCGCCCCGAAGTCAGAACCCGACGGCGGGGAAGCGTCCCTCGGCCGGTCGAACGCCCGAGGATCCTCCCGTCCGCGATCCCGGGCTCTACGCCCTCACAGACCACTTCCGTGAGCGGCTGGAACAGCCTGGCAGATACGTCTCGACCCGGACCGTCAGCGACGCCATCCGAAACGGCCAGCTGCGCTGGAACCGGACCGACGGGTGGCGGTTCGCCCTCGTCGACGGCGGGATCCGCTTCGTCGTGGTCGTGAGCGACACGGAGACGAACTCTCCGGTCGTCGTCACCGGCTGGACCGAGGTGGCCGACCGCGAGGCGGCCCTCGACGCCCGGCGCTGGGACCCCGTCGACGTCGACACCATCGCCGTGCGGGCGGCGCTGAGCGAGTCCGCCTCGACGCCGATCCCCGACCGAATCCGCCCCTGTGCCGTGACCCGCCCCTTCGTCGTCGGCGAACACCGCCTGGAGACCGAGCCGGGCGACCCGTTCGTCCGCTGTACGGCCTGCGGCTGTCGGTTCCGGTCGAAAGACGCGATCACGGGCCGCGGCTGTCGCGGGCGGTCGGGTCGGTAGTCAGACCCGAGTCAGCAGGCGTGGCCGAATCAGCAGCCAGGATCGCGTCAGTGGCCGGCCCCGAGCCGACAGAGATCGGGCCGGTCGCGGACGCTATCCATTTCCGCTTCGCGACCGAACCGGAGGCAATGACCGACGACTCCGGTGATCCCGCCGCTGGCGACCCCGTCGTCAGCGATCCCGGTACGGACCCCGATTCTCCGGACGACGACGCCTCCGAAGCGCTCTCGCTCGACCGGTTTCACGAGGCGCTGGAGGCCGAAGAGCGACCGGTGGCGACCGCGAGCGAGGTCGCGCGGCGGCTCAGCACCTCGCAGGCGGCCGCGCGCGACGCCCTCGCGGCGCTCGTCGACCGCGGCGACGTGGACCGACTCGACGTCGAGAGCGACCCCGTCGTCTTCTACCCGACCGACTGGGGGCGGCTGGCGACCCGCGAGCGCGTCGTCGCGTTCCCGGACCGCCGCGAGATCGTGGTCGACCGCCCGACGCAGTTCACCCGCGCGCGGCTCTCGCAGTTCGCGCACCTGGTCGACACCACCGGCACCGACCCCGGCACGCGGGGGTACCTCTACCGGATCAGACAGGAGGACGTGTGGGCCGCACCGTTCGAGGACGCCGACGGCCTCATCGCGAGCCTCCGCTCCGTGCTCCCCCGCCGGTTCGACCACCTCGAAGAGTGGGTCCGCGACCAGTGGCGCCGGGCGCATCGCTTCCGGCTGTACACGCACGAGGACGGCTACGTGGTGTTACAGGCCGCGTCCGAGAGCCTGATGGGAAACGTCGCCGACCAGCACCTCGACGAATCCAACCTCCGAGCGCCCATCTCCGAGACCGAGGCGTGGGTGAACGAGGACGCGGTCGCCGAGGTGAAACGCGCCCTCTACGACGCCGGCTACCCGGTCGAGGACGACCGCGACCTCGACGTGGGCGACCCGGTCGACGTCGATCTGACGACCGACCTCCGGGCGTATCAGGAGACGTGGGTCGAGACGTTCCTCGACGCGCGCTCCGGCGTGTACGTCGGCCCGCCCGGCTCCGGGAAGACCGTCGCCGCCATCGCGACCATCGCGGCCGTCGGCGGCGAGACGCTGATCCTGGTCCCCTCTCGCGAACTCGCCGGCCAGTGGCGCGAGGAACTGCTCGAACACTCCACGATCGATCCCGCCGACATCGGCGAGTACCACGGCGGACAGAAGGAGATCCGGCCGGTGACGATCGCGACCTACCAAACCGCCGGCATGGACCGCCACCGCGCCCTGTTCGACTCCCGGAAATGGGGGCTGATCTGTTTCGACGAGGCCCATCACATCACCGCCCCTATATTTTCGCGATCTGCAGAGCTGCAAGCAAAACACCGACTCGGCCTCTCGGCGACTCCGGTCCGCGAGACGGGCAGCGAGGAGGAGATCTACACCCTGATCGGTCGGCCGATCGGCGCCGACTGGGACGAGCTGTTCGACGCCGGCTTCGTGCAGGAGCCGGAGGTAGAGATCCGGTACGTCCCGTGGCGCGACGAGATGGCCCGGAACGAGTACGCCAGCGCCGACGGCCGCGATCGGCGCCGGCTCGCGGCGGAGAACCCCGCAAAGATCGAGGAGATCCGGTACCTGCTGGCCGCCCACCGCGACAAGAAGGCGCTCGTGTTCATCGAGTACCTCGATCAGGGCGAGGCGATCGCCGACGCGCTCGGCGTCCCCTTCATCAGCGGCGAGACGCCCCATCACGAACGCGCGGAGCTGTTCCGGCGGTTCCGCGAAGCGGGCGGAGACCGCGATGAGGCCGGCGGAGCCGACGACGACCTCGACACCCTCGTCGTCTCCCGCGTCGGCGACGAGGGGATCGACCTCCCGAACGCCGAGCTCGCGGTCGTCGCCAGCGGCCTCGGCGGCTCGCGCCGGCAGGGGTCGCAGCGCGCGGGTCGCACCATGCGCCCGACCGGCTCCGCGCTCGTCTACGTCCTCGCGACCCGCGGGTCGAGCGAGGAGGAGTTCGCCCAGCGGCAGATGCGACACCTCGCGCGCAAGGGGATCCGCGTGCGGGAGACGAACGTCGCGGAGTAGGCGAGGCCTCGGTCGGACGCTCGGCGACCGTCTGACCGGCACTCGGCGACCGTCTGACCGCCGGAGGCGACTGTCCGGGTCGAATCAGTCCAGCGCGTCCCGCAGCGCCGTCGCTCCCCACTCCATCGACGCGAGCGGCTCCGCGGGGTCGTCGTGCTCGTAGACGAGCCACTCGCAGTCGGCGCCCCGGGCGCTCGCGACGACCGCGTCGAGGTCCACGTCGCCCGATCCGAGTTCGACCAGCTCGCCGCGGTCGACGTCGGCGTCCGACGCGTGGACGTGCGTAATGCGATCGGGGTAGCGGTCGATCAGGGCCGCGGGGTCCGACCCGCCGACGAGCGCCCACCCCACGTCGATCTCGAACCCGATGCGGGCGTCGGTGCGGTCGATCAGCCGCTCTAACGCGGGCGCGCCGTCGACGGTCGCGAACTCCTGATCGTGGTTGTGGTACGCGAGCTGGACGCGCTCTACGTCGAGGGCGTCCGCGAGGTCGTCGAGCCGCGCCGCGACCGCGTCGACCGCGGCGGCACGTTCGAAGTGGTCCGGGTCGAGCCAGGGCACGACGAGGGTATCGACGCCGAGTCGGCCGTACAGGTCGACGGTGTCGTCGAACGCGGCTTCCAACGCCTCGACCGGAGTCTCCTCCAACGCCTCGATGGGAACGTGCGCGGACGCCGCCTCCAGCCCGTTCCGATCGAGGGCCGCGAGCACGTCCTCGACCGGCGCGTCGTCCACCCGATAGGCGAACTCCACGCCGTCGTAGCCGGCCTCCCCGACTCGGTCGAGCAGGTCCGTGATCGGCGCGTCGAGCGAGCGCAACGTGTACAGCTGGACCGCGATGTCGACCATGCCTGTGTTCTCGTTGCTAGCACCGTATCCGTTCGGGTGGCTCCGCGGTCGTGACGCCGGTGACCGCCGCGCCGCCGAAGGTTTCAACACCCGCTCCGTCGACCTCGCGGTATGGACACCGACGAGTCCCCGACCGGTACGGGCCCCGACGCGGTCGACGCCCCCACCGTCGCCGAGGCGGTCGTCGACTGCATGCTCGACCGCGGGATCGACACTGCGTTCGGGATTCCCGGCAAACAGACGCTCCCGCTGAACCGGGCGCTCGGCGAGCGAGACGCCCGGTTCGTCGTCGCGCGCCACGAGACCGCCGTGACTCACCAGGCGTGGGGCTACGCGGAGACGAGCGACCCCGGCGCGATGGCGGCGTCGATCGTCGTCCCCGGTCCGGGCGACATGAACGCGATGAACGGGCTGAAGAACGCCTTGAACGACTGCGTCCCGCTCCTCCACCTCGCGGTCGAGACCGAGCGCGAGGTCCGCGGCGGGGACGGGATCCACGAGACGCCGCCCGAGACGTACGACACGGTGGTCAAGGAGAACGTCCTCGTCGACTCGCCCGGCGGCGCCGTCCCCGCGGTGGCCGAAGCGATCCGCGTCGCCCGCGAACACCCGCAGGGCCCCGTCCGCGTCGGCATCCCGAAGGACGTGCTCGCGAGTCGGACGCCGCAGCCGGCGGTCGGAGAGCGCGGACCGGCCGCGCCGCCCGCACCTCCCGCGGAGGCGGTCGATCGCGCGGCCGACCTGCTGGCCGGGGCCGACGCGCCGGTGATCCTCGCGGGCGGCGGCGTCAGGCGCGCGGGTGCGAGCGAGTCGCTCCGCGCGGTCGCCGAGCGTCTCGACGCTCCCGTCGTCACGACGTACAAAGGGAAGGGAACGCTCGCCGAGACCCACCCCCTCTCCGCGGGCGTGCTCTGTGGCGGGGCGAGCAGCGAGCTCCGCGAGCTGCTCGCCGACGCCGACCGCGGGCTCGTCGTCGGCTCCGACCTCGACGCGGTCGCGACCGCCTCGTGGTCGGTGTCATTGCCCGAGACGCTCGTTCACGTCACGCTCGACGGCGACGACATCGGGTTCGGCTACGAGGCCGACATCGGGATCGTCGCCGACGCCGACCGGTGTCTCCGGGCGCTCGCGGACCGGCTGGCTGAGTCGTCTCCCCTCACACCCGGCGCGGCGCGGGCCGAGGCGGTTCGGACCGCGGATCGGGAGCGGTTCGCGGCGGTCGCCGACGATCGCGGTCCCGACGATCCCCTCCGATCCGTCGAGGTCCTCCGCGAGGTCCGAGGGGCGCTCCCGTCGGACGCCGTCGTCACCGCCGACGCCGGCGGGTTCCGGCTGTGGACGCTCGTCGCGTTCCCCGCGGGCGGCCCCTCGCGGTACGTGAACCCGGGGTCGTGGGCGACGATGGGAACGGGGCTCCCCTCGGCGATCGGCGCGACGCTCGCGAACCCCGACCGCGACGTGGTAGCGCTCACCGGCGACGGCGGACTCATGATGTGTGTACACGAGCTGCACACGCTGGCCGCCGCCGAACTCGACGTGACCGTCGTCGCGTTCAACAACGACGACTACGCGATCATCAGCGAGGAGGCGTCGCGGTCGTACGACCTCCCGGCGGGCGCGTACGGCTGGACCGACGCGGGACTGGATCTCGTCGCCGTCGCGTCCGGCATGGGCGTCCGCGCCGAGCGAGTCACCGCCCGGGACGAGATCGGCGGCGCGGTGGCGTCCGCGTTGGATCACGACGGACCCGCGCTGATCGAGGTCGTCACCGATCCGGACGAGCCGCAGGCGAGCGAGTGGATGACGCGGGAACGGTGAGCCGCGACCGGCTCGGCCCGGTCGGGATTCATCTCACCCGTCGGGTTTCGGGTATTTGAAGCGAGGTATATGCCGGCGGAAACGCCACGTAGACCATGCGGAACCCCTGGGTTCACGACGACGTGCCGGCGGACGCCGGCGCCGGGTACGACGGCCACGTGCGGCTCCTCGCGACGGTCGTCTGGAGCGCGCTCGCCGTCGCCGTCGGGGGGTTCGTCTTCCTCACGGGGACGGGGATCGTCGAACCGGGGCTCGGCGAGTCGATGGCGTCGGTCGTCACGTTCGTCGTGGGCGCGGTGGCCGCGGTGCTGCTGTTACCGCTTCTCCTGCGGCTGCTCCTCGTCTCGCGGCTCCTGGCGACGCTGGCGTTCCTCGGGAGCGGCTGGCTCCTCGGTCGGTTCGTGTGGGACCGGGAGGCAGCGCGGATCGAACGGCTCCTGACCGACGGCGAGCGGCTCGGTGCCGGTTCGGGGGCGGTCGAACAGCTGATCGAACTGCTCGACGTGCTCCTCGCCGCGCTCGCAGCGGCACTGTGACTCGTTCCGTCCGCTCCGCTACGCCCTAACGCGGCCTCTAACCGCCTCGCTCCCCGCTGCCCGGAGCGTGAGCCTTAACGACATTCGTTGTGAATTCTCCCTATGACTCACGCGAACGACGTGGCCGTCGGGATCGTCGGCCTCGGGGGGATCGGCAATCACCACGCGACGAAGCTGTCCGATCGCGGCGCGAACCTCGTCGGGGGGATGGATATCGACCCGGACGCGCGCCGGCGGTTCCACGAGGAGTTCGGCGTGCACGCCTACGAGGACGAGCACGACTTGTACGAGGCCTGCGACGCCGTCCTGATCACGACGCCGAACCGGTTCCACGAGACGTACGCGACCTCGGCGCTCGAAGCGGGGCTCGACGTGCTGTTGGAGAAGCCGCTGGCGCACACCGTCGAGAGCGCGGAGCGGATCGCCGAGGCCGCCCGCGACGCAGCTGGGTTCTGCATGGTCGGGTTCAACAACCGCTTCGCGGAGCCGGTCCAGGTGCTGAAGGGGTATCAGGCGGCGGGCCGGTTCGGCGAGACGACGCACGTCGAGGCGAACTACGTCCGCCGGCGCGGCGTCCCGGGCCGCGGCTCGTGGTTCACGTCCAAGGACGTCGCCGGCGGCGGGGCGCTCATCGACATCGGCGTCCACGCGATCGACCTGTCCCTCTACTTCCTCGATCACCCCGAGGTCGTCGAGGTGTCCGGGCAGACGCGCTCGGAGTTCGGCGACCGCGACGACTACACGTTCGTCCACATGTGGGGAGACGACAACGGCGCCGACGGGTTCGACGTCGAGGACTCGGCGTCGGCGTTCATCCGGGACGCAAGCGGCAACACCGTTTCGCTGGAGGTCGCGTGGGCGACGAACCGGCCGACGAACGACGAGTTCGTGGTCCGCGGGACGGAGGCCGGCGCGACGTTCGACCGCGGGAGCGACGAGCTCACGTTCCACGAGGCGACCGCCTTCGACGGGGACCACCACCACTTCGCCGACACCGAGATCGAGACGCGGGAGGGCGACAGCCACGCCGCCGAACAGGCGACGTTCCTCGCCGGCGTCGCCGCGGGTGAGGCTCCCGATATCAACACGGTCGAGGAGGCGCTCTCCGTCCAGCGCGTCATCGACGCGATCTACCGGTCCTCGGAGCGCGGTGAAGCCGTCCGCCTCGACTAACGCGACACGCTCGCTATCCGAACCTATTCGGTCCTCCGTTCCCTCTTGGGAACCAACTCGTGACTCGCGACCCCGGCCCGACGCCGCCCTCCGAACGCATCGTCAGCCTCGACGCGCTCAGGGGGCTCGCCCTCCTCGGCATCCTCCTCATCAACGTCTGGGTGTTCGCGATGCCCGAGCAGACGCTCCTGAATCCCACGGTGTACGGCGACTTCACGGGAGCGAACTACTGGGCGTGGGCCGTCAGCCACGTGTTCGGTCAGAACAAGTTCATCACGCTGTTCTCGGCGCTGTTCGGCGCGGGGATCCTGCTGTTCATCGAGAGCAAAGAGGAGAAGGGACAGGACGCGCTGCGGCTCCACTACCGACGGACCGCAATCCTCATCGCGATCGGGCTCATGCACGCGTACCTGCTGTGGTACGGCGACATCCTCGTCGCGTACGGGGTGACCGCGCTGGTGGTGGTCGCGTTCCGCGACCTCGAACCCCGGAAGCTCGCCGGCGTCGGCGTGGTGTTCCTGCTGTTCCTCCCCGTGGTCGAGCTGCTCGTCGCGGCCACTATCGGCGGCGACGCGATCGCGTCGCAGTGGGAGCCGGCGCGAGCCGCGATCGAACAGCAGGTCGCGACGTACCGCAGCGGGTGGTTCGAACAGCTCGACCACCGCGTCCCCTCGTCGCTCGATCGGCAGACGACCGGCTACATCAACCAGAGCTTCTGGCAGGTCGGCGGCACCATGCTCATCGGGATGGCGCTGTACCGCTGGGGCGTGTTGACCGGCGAGCGGTCGACGGCCCTGTACCGCAAACTCGTCGCGCTCGGCGTCGTCGGCCTCGCGATCACCGTCGCCGGCGTCGTCTACATCGAGGCCAACGAGTGGAGCGCCGGGGCCGCGCTGTACTGGCGACAGTTCATCTACGTCGGCAGCTTCCCCCTTGCCGGAGGCTACCTCGGGCTCGTGATGCTGTACGCCCGGCGGCGGCCCAACGGGCCAGTGACTCGCGGGCTCGCCGCGGTCGGCCGGACGGCGTTCACGAACTACCTGCTCCAGACGGTGATCGCCACCACCGTCTTCTACGGCCACGGATTCGGGCTGTTCGGCTCGGTGAGCCGGGTCGAACAGCTCGGGTTCGTCGCCGCCGTCTGGGCGGCGCAGATCGTCCTCTCGGTGCTGTGGCTGCGACGCTACCGGTTCGGTCCCGTCGAGTGGGTGTGGCGGACGCTCACCTACGGGGAACGACAACCGATGCGGACCACCGAGTAGACGGAGACCCGGAACCGTCGGCGTGTCGAACGGCGTCCCCTGACTCCGGTTCGGGAGACGACGCGGAACGGATCGGAGTCCGGCGAGACGGGTCGGAGGGCTATCGCGGGACGAGACCGATCGGGACCGCGACGATGGCGTGGTGGACCACCAGGACCGTCTGGCCGACGGACGTCACGCCGAGCGACGGCGCGATCGCGAACACCGGCAGGAGTTGGAGGACGAAAACGACCCCGGCCACGGCGACGAAGTTCCGGACCGGGGTGTCGGTGAACCGGATGAGGAGGGCGTAGACCACGGCGGCGCCGACTCCCGCGGTGACGCTCGCCCGACGAGCGCCCTGCGGCGAGGACGGCGATCACCGCGACGCCGACGCTCAGGCTCGTTCAGCGGGCGAGACTGCGTCCCGTCTCCGGGTTCGGAGACGGTGTTTGTGACGTTGCCATCCGCTCGCAACGGCGTCAGCGGGTATAAGCGCACCAGCCACCGCCGTTTCGCCGCCCGTCAGTGAACCGCCCTGTCGGTCCCGAAGCGACCCCCGACGTGACGACGGGCGCGGCGGATTCGCTCACGCCTCCTCGACGACCGGGTTCGACAGCGTCCCGACGCCCTCGTAGGTGATCTCGACGCGCTCGCCGGGCTCGACGAGCCCGGGGTTCGCCGGACTCCCGAAGGCGATGCAGTCGCCGGGCTCGAAGGTGAACCGCTTCGAGAGGTACGAGACGATCTCGTGTGGGCCGAACAGCATCAGCTCCGTGTTGGCGTCCTGTCGCTGCTCCCCGCCGACGGTCGTCGAGATATCGATGCTCGTCGGGTCCACGTCGGTCTCGATCCACGGGCCGAGCGGCGCGGAGCCGTCGAACGCCTTGCGCGCGGTCCGACCCTGTTGGTCTAACGCGTCCACGTCGTTCATCACGGTGTACCCGCGGACCACGTCGGGCACGTCCGCGGGCTCGACGTCGCGGCACCGCTCGTCGATGACGGCGACCAGCTCGCCGGCGTACGTCAGCTCGTCGGTCCACTCGGGGTATCGGATCGGTTCGCCGTGCGCGAGCAGGCTCGCTGGCGGCTTGATGAAGAAGTCCGGCTCCTCGGGGCGTTCGTACTCCATCTGGTCGAGGGTCTCCGCGTAGTTCCGACCGACGCAGTAGAGCGCGCTCGGATCGCAGGGTGGGAGGAGCCGCCCGTCCCGCCCGACCTCGTACCGACCGTCCGCGGCGATGACTGCGCCGTCCTCGTAGCGTCCCGAAACCGGGCCGTCAGGCGTAAGCAGGCGTGCGAGTCGCATGGCGGCACGTCTGCGCGGAGAGGCGAAAAGGCGTCGATGGCCGCAACCGGGGCGTCACGCTTCGTCGCGGGCTTCGGAGACGCCGATCACGACGCCGGATCGGATCTCCAGCGCGGTCTCGAACTCGGCCCGCCGGTCGTCGTCGCCGGCGCGCTCGACCGCTGTCTCGTGGGCGCGGGCGACGGCGTCGCGCTCCCGGTCCGTGAGCCCGAGCCGGTCGGCGACCCGCTCCCAGTGGTCGGGCTCGACGAGGAACGTCTCGCGGTCGGGCTCCGCCGCGATCCGTTCGTACCGCCGCCGATATTCGTCGACGTTCGGCCCGAGGTGGGCCTGCACCCGCGCGAGTAGCTCGGGGAGGCGCTCGGCGGGGACGCTCGCGAGCGCCGCCGTCTTCACGAGCGCCGTCCCCTCGATCGGGTACGGGCCGGGCGAACCGGAGTCACCGTCGGCGGGGTCGGCGTCCCGAGCGCCGTCAGTCGGCGAACTCCCGTCGCTCATCACCCACCCGCTCGCATCGCCTTCTGCCGGTATTTCGGGAGCAGCGCCGCGAGCGCGTCGGGGTCGCCCGCGAACGACGCGGTCACTTCCGTGAGCGAGATGGCGCCGGCGGCCGTCACCGTCTCCGCGCTGAGCGCGGCGCGCCACCCGTCGCCGTCCACGCGGGTCGCCTCCGCGGGATCGTCGGTGCCCACGAGTTCGCCGCCGAGGTTGACGAGGTAGTGCGCCGCGAGCCGCCGCGAGATCCCGCGGTACGCGACCTCCTCGCGCGTCCAACCCTCCTCTGCGGGCGGGCGGCTCTCGGCGTCGCTCTGGCCGCCGGCGTCGCTCATGCCTCGCACCCGCCAGCGACCGGCGGGAACACGGAGAGCCGGTCGCCGTCGCCGAGCGGGGTTTCGAGCCCGTCGAGGTGGAGCACCTCGCGGCCGTTCTTCAGGACGTTGATCTGCGGGGCGAGGTCGCCGTCGACGATCAGTCGACCGTCCATCCCCTCGTACTCCGCCTCCAGCTCCCGCAGCACGTCGCCGACGGTCGAGCCGTCCGCGAACTCAGCGGTGACGGTCTTCCCCCCAGCGGCCTCGCGGAACGTCGCGAAGAACCGCAGTTCGAGTTCCATGGGTACCCATCGGGCCGCGGCGGCTTAAAAACGGGCGACACCGCGGCTCGGTCGGCGTCGCCTACAGATCGGACAGGCGGATCCCGTCCTCCACGAGCCGGAAATTACGCTCGCGACCGAGATCGTCGCCGAGCCACTCGTGCTCGTACAGCTGCCCGATGAGCTCCACGTAGAGGTTCCGCCACGCGATGGCGTATATCGGCGACTGTCCCCACGCGCGCAGCTCCGGCACGAACTCGTGGTACGTGCTCGCCTGCGCTTCCATGCGCTCGACCGCGTCGGCGACGATTTCGGCCGCCTCACCCGGCTCCGCGTCCGCGATTTCGTCGTTCAGTCGGGACTGGATCCCGGCGATCGCGCGTCGCATGTCCTGCTCGGCGGTACCGTCCTCGTCGGGCAGCGACTCGACGACCCCTTTCGGCACGCCGAGTTCGATCTCAGGCATGCTGATCGATCCGGCGGCGACGCCCAAAAAACCCGCTTGCCCGGCCGCCGCGTTTCGAGGCCGAGAGTCACGGCGTCGGCGCGGCCTTCTGAAGCGCCGTCTCCGCGACGTTCCCGCCGTAATCGGCCGAGCGGAGCACCGAGTCGACCACCAGCCCGAGCAGCTGCGCGCGGGCGGGGTCCAGATCCCGGAGCAGCTCGTCGA
The DNA here is from genome assembly GCF_052439115.2 of Halorubrum sp. FL23. Lineage (NCBI taxonomy): Archaea > Methanobacteriati > Methanobacteriota > Halobacteria > Halobacteriales > Haloferacaceae > Halorubrum > Halorubrum sp. FL23. Next base: position 31,982 of record NZ_JBQVRO020000015.1, on the reverse strand, counting down.
TCGCCCGCACCCGCTCGTCGATCGCCCGGACGCGGGTGCGCGCCTCGTTCGCGAGGCGCGTCGCATCCTCGCTCTCGTCCGCGAACAGCGCGTCCATCGCGGTGTCGATCACCTCGACCGCGTCGCCGTAGAGCTCGTTGACGGCCTCGATCACGTCGTCGGGCAGCGGCTCTTCGATGCTCAGCGTCAGATGGGCGATCTTCGTCGCGTGGTCGCCGATCCGTTCGAGTTGGCGAGCGCTGGAGTGGTAGTCGAAACACTCCTCGCGCGGGAGCCCGAGCTCCTCGGCCGCCTTCGGCGTCCGGAGCGTCGCCCGGAAGATCCGCGAGACGACGAGCCAGAGCCGGTCGAGGTCGTCGTCCCGCCCGATCACGTCGCGCGCGAGGTCGTGGTCGCGCTCGGAGAGCGCCGCGATGGCGTCTTCGAGCATCGACAGCGAGATCAGTCGCATCCGGGTGACGGCGTTGTGGATCGACAGCTCGGAGGAGTCGAGCAGATCCTGTACGACCACCCGATCGCGAGTCTCCTCTAACACCTCCAGCCCGACGAGCCCCTGGACGGCCTCGCGAACCGTCGACCGCTGCTCGGTGGTTATCTCGGGGCCTTCGAGTTCGATCACGTCGAACCCGCTGACGTACATCGTCGTCACCGCGCGGGTGAGCGCCTGCCCCGACAGGTCCGAGATGTCGAGGGTCCCGCGGGTGCGGTCTTCTTCGGAAAGCGGGGTGAGAAACAGCGAGTCACCGTCGGGGTGGAACTCGATCTCGGTTCCCGCCTCGACGCCGTTGTCCGTCGCCCACGTCTTCGGAATCGAGACCGTGTACGTCGAACCGCCGGTGACTTGCACCTTCCTCGTCTCCATACGTAGCAGTCACACTCCGTCTCCCTTAAACCTATCCGAAATATATATTGCCGTTTGAACTTCTCTAGGTGCCGATATACTACTGTACAAACAAACTATCGGGAGGACTCTCGTCGCACAACGTGTTCACCGGCCCAAAAATAAGTAAGATATATAGCAGTATATAGTTATATGGTGGCACGGCCGCCCCGCCGAGGTTCGAGGGTGAACCCCGGGGTTGAGGCGGCCCCCGGTCGATCCGGTACCCATGCCAATCGCGACCGTCGGCGAGTCGGCGTCCCACGACGTACAGGTCACGACGGAGACGATCGACGCGTTCGCGGCACTCTCCGGCGACGAGAACCCGATCCACCTCGACGAGTCGTACGCCGCGGAGACGATGTTCGGGGGCCGGGTCGCTCACGGAATGATCGCGGCCGCGGCCGTCTCGGCGGCGCTCGCGTCGCTGCCGGGAGACATCGTCTACCTTCAGCAGGACCTCACCTTCGAGGACCCGGTTCGGCCGGGCGAGACGGTCAGGGCCGCGGTCGAGGTCATCGAGGAACTGGAGAGCGACCGGCTCCGCGTGCGGACGGAGGCGTTCGTCGACGCGCGCGAGGAGCGCGTCCTCGACGGCGAGGCGATCGTCCTGTCGCTCCCGCACGACGACGGATAACCGAGGCAGAGCGGCGCCGACCGGTGAGGTGACGCCGGGCAAGCGGGAGACGAAACGACGTGTCGGCCGCCACTCAGGTCAGCCGTGCCACCGGAGCACCGTCGCCGCCCACGTGTATCCGGTCCCGGCGGCGAGGAAGCAGACGAGATCGCCGGGGGTGAGCCGGTCGGCCGCCGCGCCCTCCTCCACGGCAAGCGCCTGATCGACGCTCTGGACGTGGCCGTACTCGTCGAGGTAGTAGCCGTCGCGCTCCGGGTCGAGCCCGAGCTCCGAAAGCACGCGCTCGTGGAACGACCGCTTCATGTGGGTGAGCGCGACGAAGTCGAGGTCGTCGCGTTCGAAGCCGGACCGCTCCAGCGCCGCATCCGCGACCGAGCAGAACGCCGGGAGCGAGACCGGAGCCAGCCGTTGTTTCATTCCGTCCGGGTCGGGAACGGTGAGCGTGTGGAGCCCCTCGCGAACGGTCTCCTCGCTCGGCGGGCGCTTCGATCCGCCGGCGGGCATCACCACGTCGTCGGCGAAGGAGCCGTCGGTCTCGGCGGCGCTCGCGTGGACGGTCGCCCGGGCGCGGTCGCCGGGGTCCGACTCGACCACGAACGCGCTCGCGCCGCTCCCGAAGTTGAACATGAACGACGCGTCCTCGTCCCCGTAGTCGACGAGGTCCTCCTCGCGGCTCGCGGAGACGAGCAGGGCGGTGTCGGTCTCTTCGACCTGCAGCTGGGCTGTCACCTGCCGGAGCGCGATCGGTGCGCCGGCACAGAGCGTGTAGCTCTCGGTAGCGTAGGCGTTCTCGGCGCCGATCTCCTCGGCGATCGCGGCCGCGGCCGACCACACGACGTGGTCTTTGAACTCCGAGCCGTGGTAGAGGACGAGATCGACGGCGTCGGGCGCCACCCCAGCGTCGGCGAGCGCCCCGCGAGCGGCCGTGGCAGCCATGTCCGTCGCGTGGTCGCCGTCGGGCGGGCAGACCCGCTTCTCGGCGACGCCCATCTTCTCGACGACGACCGTCTCCGGGATCCCGCTGATCTCCGCGATCTCCGCCCCGGTGATCCGTTCCGAGGGGACGTACGTGTCGAGTCCGGTGATTCCGACCGTCATCGTCGGTACCTCCGCAGTCGCTCCGGAAGCCGCTTTCCGACGGCGCCGTCGAGCCGGTCTCGGACCGTCCCGAGGATACCGTTGGGGACGAACAGCACGAACAGCACGAAGACGATCCCGAGGTAGAGGGGCGCTCGCCCGTCGACAGCGGTGTTGACGAACAGCTCGAGGCTGACGCCGAACAGGTCGGCGCCGAGGACCGCCTCCGGCAGCCCTTCCCGGAGGTACGTCGCGAGCCCGCCGCTTTCGGTCGAGAGGACGTCCTCGAGCCACTGGTGGAACGCCGTGCCGTACAGCGGCCCGGCCAGCGTGCCGAACCCGCCGATGATCGTGGTGATCAGCGCGTCGGCGGTAACGAGGAAGAAGTACGAGTTGTCCGGGGACACCGACCGGGAGTACGCCGCGAAGATGCCGCCGGCGATCGCCCCGAAGAACCCGCTGATGGCGAACGCGGCCATCTTGAACCAGTAGGTCGAGTAGCCCACCGCCCGGGCGCGCTCCTCGTTTTCGCGGATCGCGACCATCACCCGCCCGAACGGCGAGTGGAGGATCCGCTGCATGGCGAAGTACGAGACCAGGACGACCGCCCCGAGCGCGTAGTAGGAGACGACGGTCGCCGACACGTCGATCCCGAGCCCGAGCAGGTTCTGGATGCTGTCGCCGGTGAGGCGGCCGACCTTGAGGCTCAGGGCGTCGACGTACGGGACGCCGATCGCGAGGCCGTCGCCGCCGATCGTCGTCCCCTCTGTCGGGTTCGAGGACACGTACCCCCACGACCGGATCAGCTCGTAGATCACCTGCGCGAACCCGAGCGTGATCATCGCGAAGTAGACCCCGGTGAGCCGGAACGAGACGGAGCCGATCACCAACGCCACCCCGCCCGCGAGCACCGCGCCGAGCAGGAGCGTGATCATGAACGGCGTGCCTCCCGGGACGCCCGGGATCTGTCCGTTGGCGGCGAGGGCGACGAAGTAGGCGCCGGTGCCGTAGAAGGCGGCGTGACCGAACGAGAGGTACCCGGTGTACCCGCTGATGAAGTCGAAGCTCATCGCGAACAGCCCGAGGTACAACACGACGATCATGAACGTGATTCCCGGCAGGAACGCCGTCGTCTCGTCGGCCAGCGGCGACGCTAACAGCGCGCCGTTCACCGGCGGATACAGCAGGAACGCCAGCGCGACCGCGAGGTGAACGGCGTGGTCGCGGGCGTACTCGGAGAGGCTCACGCTGCGATCGCCTTCGCTCTCCGCGCTGTGACGCTCGCCCCGTTCACCCTCGGTCTCGTCGGGCGCGGCGGCGTCCGTCCCGCCGTCGTCGGAGGGACCAGGATCGCTAATGGCCGCCCACCTCCTCGACGCCGTAGAGACCCTGCGGACGGACGACCAGCATGCCGACCAGGAGCAGGAAGATCGTCACCTCGGAGAGGCCCGAGAAGGTGACGATGCCGGTGGTGAACAGCCACGTCGTCACGGAGTCGGCGATCCCGACGATCCCCGCGGCGACGACGGTCCCCCGGAAGCTGCCGAGCCCCCCGATGATCACGACGACGAACGCGTACAGCAACACGTCGATGCTCAACAGGACGCTCGGCCCCCAGATCGGATCCCACATCAGCAGGACCCCGCCGACGGCGGCGAGGCCGGTGCCGACGCCGAAGACGACGGTGAAGGCCCGCCGCACGTCGATCCCGAGCGCCTGAACCATCTCCGTGTCCTCGCTGCCCGCCCGGATGTAGAGCCCGTACAGCGTCCGGGTGAGGAACAGCCAGACGGCGACGAGAACGATGCCGCCGATCAGGACCTCGAAGAGGTAGAGCCGGCGAACCGCGATCCCGAAGAGATCCGTCCGGCCCAACAGCACGTCCGGGATGGTTCCCATCGGCGCCTGCCACTGCGGGTCCGGTTGGATGCCCCGCAGCGTCAACACGATCCGGACGACCTCCTCGATGATGAGCGAGACGCCGAACGTGAGGAGGATCTGGTAGGTCGGCGTCCGGTCGTAGATCGGCCGGATGAGCTTCAACTCGATGGCGCTGCCGGCCGCGGTCGCGACCGCGAACACGATCGCCATCGCGACGAAGAAGAGCCCGATCGTCGCGAGCGTCCCCGTCCCGGAGCCGACGACCAACACGAGCACGAGGCCGCCGAGGTACGCCCCGACCATCGTGACCGCGCCGTGCGCGAAGTTGAGCACGCCCATCAGGCCGAACACGAGGGTGAGACCCACGGCGATGGTGAAGTACACCGCGGCCTTGCCGAGCCCCTCGACCAGCACGCGCACGGCGGTCCGAGCCCCGTCGAGGGCGCCGCCCGTCGCGAGCAACGGTGCGGGGTCGGCCACCCCGATCGCGACCGATGTCGCCCCAGTCATGCGGTGAGATACCTCCGGATGCGTTCGTCGTCGCTCGTCACGCCGGCGGTGTCGCCCTCCTCGACGACGACGCCGTGGTCGACGAGGTAAAACCGGTCGGCCAGATCCATCGCGAGCCGGAAGTTCTGTTCGACGAGCACCATGGTGGTGTCGGCGGAGGCGGCTCGCAGCGCCTCGACCACGTCCGAGACGATCTGCGGCGCGAGCCCCTCGCTGGGTTCGTCGACGAGCAGGAGGTCGTTGTCGCCCAACATCCCGCGGGCGATCGCGAGCATCTGCTGTTGGCCGCCGCTCAGGTCGCCGGCCTCCTTGTCGGCGAACCGCTCTAAGGCCGGGAACAGGTCGTACGCCTCGTCGAGCCGGGCGTCGGGGTCGACCGCGGCGTGCGCCGCGACCCGCAGGTTCTCGGCGACCGTGAGGTGTGCAAACACTCGGCGGTCCTCCGGCACCCACCCCATCCCGCTGTCGGCGATCGTGTGCGGCTCGGTGCCGGTCACGTCCTCGCCCTTGAACCGCACCGTCCCTCGCCGCGGCGGCGTCAGCCCGAGCGCGGTCCGGAGCGTCGTCGTCTTCCCGACCCCGTTGCGCCCGACGAGCGCGACGATCTCACCGTCTTCGACCGACAGGTCGAGCCCCTGGAGGATGTGGCTCTCGCCGTAGTAGGTGTGGACATCGTCGAGCTCAAGCAGGCTCACCGCCGACCACCTCCGCGATGAGGTGCGCCCGGCGGGAAGCCGCCGTCGGTCGCGGCCGGGGAGGCGCTGCCTCCGTCGCCGCCGTCGCCGCCGTCGGTCGCGTTGCCCTCGCGACCGTACCCACCGAGGTACGCCTCTTGGACCGCCTCGTCGCCGCGGACCGACTCGGGCGGGCCGTCGGCGATGAGCTCGCCGCGGTGGAGCACGGCGATCCGGTCGGAGATCCCCATCACGACCTCCATGTTGTGCTCGATCAACATCACGGAGTGATCGGCGGCCACGTCCTCGATCAGCGCGACCACGTCGTCGACGCCCTCGCTGGAGACGCCGGCCGTCGGCTCGTCCAACAGGAGGAGGTCGGGGTCGCCGGCGAGCGCGACGCCGACCTCCAGGCTGCGCTTCTCGCCGTGGCTGAGGTTCTCCGCGACGGTCTCGGCCTCCGATGCGAGCCCGATCCGCTCCAGGATCGCGGACGCCTCCTCGTAGTGGGCGTCGAACGAGCGCACGTTCCGCCACAGCTTCCAGGCGTCCCTGCCGCGAGCCGCCTGTGCCGCGATCCGGACGTTCTCCAGCACCGTGAGCGTCGGGAAGAGGTTCGTGATCTGGTACGACCGGTGGATCCCCGCGAGCGCCGTCGCGTGCGGGGGCGCCTCCGTGATGTCGCGGGCGCCGTTCGACCCGCCCTCATCCCCGCCCGGCGCGAACCGGATCGCGCCGTCCGACGGCTCCAACACCCCGGTCAGGAGGTTGAAGAACGTCGTTTTCCCGGCGCCGTTCGGCCCGATCAGCGAGCAGAGCTCGCCGGACTCCAGCGCGAAGTCGACGCCGTCGACCGCGGTGATCCCGCCGAACCGCTTCGTCAGCCCGTCGGTTTCGAGCAGCATCACAGCGAGCAGCCGGCGTCCTCTTCGGGGACCATGACCGATTCGGGATCGAGCCGTTCGAGGGGTTCGCCGGGCATGATCGGCGCGTCCCACGTGTCGGCGTACTCGTCGCTGGTCGGAACCGGCCAGGCGACGGTCATCTGGGAGGCGGCCTGGTTGTTGTGGCCTTGGAACGTGTAGCCGTCGGCGCCCTTCGGCGTGTCGGCGACGGTCATCCCGCGCAGCGCCTCCGCGATGTCGGCGCTGTCGGTCGACCCGGACTCCGTGACCGCCTGCGAGAGCGCCGACGCCGCCGTGAACGTCCCGGAGCTGAACAGGTCGGGGACGATGTCGTAGGCGTCGACGTGCATCTGTCGGAACTCCTCGTTGATCGGGTTCTCGTACTGGTTCCAGTGGTACCGACTGGTGAACGGCCCGAGCCCGGCGTCCTTGATGTCCTGCTCGGTGAAGTCCTCGCCGAGCGCCGACTCGATCGTGCCGCCGATGAGCTGGGTCGTCAGCAGCGCCGCGAACCCGCCGAACACCTGCACGTCGAACGAGATCCCCGAGGTGAGGAACTGCGGCAGCGTCGACGCCGTGAACCCGCCGACGACCCCCGAGGCGCCGTCCGAGACGGCCTCCTCGAAGAGCCCGTCGAACTCAGAGTAGCCGACCTCGACGAACCGCGGCTCCAACACCCCGACTCCCTGGCTCTCGAGGACCGCGGTGTAGTTCTCCGCGACGCTCTGGCCGAAGGCGTTGTCGGACGCGAACACCGCGACCGTGTCGATGTCGAAGTTCTCGGCGACGTACGTGCCGCCCGCACGCGCGTCCATCGCGGTGTGCTCGCTCGCGCGGAACGCCAGCGGGTGACAGAACTCGTCGCTCACCGTGATGCCCGCGTCGGCCGCGGGGCCGATCAGGTACGGCACGTCAGTCTCGTCGACGACCGTGTCGATCAGGCGTCGCGCGCTGTCCGAGGACGTGCCGCCGAAGAGGACGTCGACGTCCTCGTCGACGACGAGGTCCGTCGCGACGCTCTGGGCCGTGTCGGGGCTGAATCCGGTGTCCTCTACGATGATCTCGTAGGTCGGGCCGTCGTCCGGATCCAGCGTGTACGTGCCCGGCGTGAGCTCCTCCACCGGGTCGACGCCGTGTTTGTACGCCAGCCCGGAGTAGAACCCCATCAGACTGATCTGACCGTAGTACTTGAGGTCGCCCGACGTAGGCTGGACCGCGCCGATCCGGACCGTCTCCTCGGAGACACCGCCCCCGCCGCCTCCGTCGTTCCCGTCGCTCCCGTCCGACCCGTCGCCCCCACCGCCGTCGTCGCTCCCGTCGCCGCCGTTGCCCGTGCAGCCGGCGAGGCCGGCCAGCCCGACTCCCCCGACCGCGGCACCAGTTCGTCGCAGATACGATCGCCGTGTGGTCACGTCTCGCATACCAATAACGGTGTGAACACACCGACAAAAGGGGGCGAGTTAAGATGTTAACAAGCGACGCGGGAATACCCCAAACCGACTCGTTCGGGCGCTGAGCGGTGCGGTTCCGAATCCGGTCATTAGTTTATCCGATCGAGCGCGGCGACGACGCTGCGGAGCAGTTTCTTCTCGCCGCGGCGCATGTTCTTTGAGACCGCCGCGGTCGACACGTCGAACTCGTCGGCGAGGGTCGACAGCGTCGCGTCGCGAGGCGACTCGAAGTACCCCTCCTCGGCGGCGGTCTCGATCGTGTCGCGCTCGACGTCGGTGAGATCGCGGCAGGCGTCAAGCATCGTCGACGCCGCGTTCGCGTTCCGCATCGTGTCGAACAGCGACTCCATCGACAGCTCAGACTGGTCTTCGACGACGAACTCGTTGCCCTTCTCGAGGTCGTGGAGCGCCGCTTCCGTCGTCGCCTCGTCGTCGAACCCCACCTGCCACTGCTCGGAGCCGTCCGCGATGCGGAACGGGCCGGTGATGTACCCGCCGTGGTCGGTGATCGTCGACATCGCGTTCGTCTCCTCGATGACGGTCCGGATGATCGCGGTGCCATCCTGCTTCGAGAACTGCTTGTACTCCGCCATGTTCTCGTGGTCGCGGAGCGCCGCGAGCCCCTCGCCCAGCTCGTAGCGGTCCGACGACTCGACGAGCAGCCGCGTCTCCAACTGCTCGGCAGCCGTGTCGAGCTGCCAGTGCATCGCGGAGAAGTCGACATCGTGGTCGGCGGACGTATCGATGAACGGGCAGTCGAACTGCTCCATATCCATCGTGACGTCGATCATGGCCAGCCGTTATCCCCCACATATATAACGGTTGTTCCTTAGAGACACGTTTCACTCTCCGAACCGCTCTTCGATGGCCGTTCGGTCGATCTTCGACGGCCCGGAGGTGGGCATCTCGTCGACGAACGCGAGCGCTTTCGGCACCGCGAACCGTGCGACGCGGGAGGCGAGGTGTGACTCCACGTCGTCGAGCGTCAGCGACTCGTCGCCCACGAGCACCGCCTTCCCGACGGTCCCCCACTCCTCGCTCGGGACCCCGACCACCACGGCTTCCTCGATCCCCGGGTGGTCCGTGAGCGCGTCCTCGACGCGGGGCGGATACACGTTCTCGCCGCCGGAGACGAACATGTTCTTTTTGCGCCCCTCGATGTGGTAGTAGCCGTCGTCGTCGATCCGGGCCAGATCGCCGGTCGAGACCCAGTCGCCGAACGTGTCGGCGGTCGCTTCCGGGTTGTTCCAGTAGCCGTCGGCGGCCGCGGGACCGGCGAGTTCCAGCTCCCCGACCGTCCCGTCGGGCACCCGCCCGTCGTCGTCAACGACGCGAGCGTCGACCCCGAGCGCGGGGACGCCCACGCTCTGCGTCTTCTCGTCCGGGAACCCGTCGGGCATCGCGAAGTTATTCGGACCGCACTCGGTGAGCCCGTACCCCTGCGAGATCTCGACGCCGCGATCGCGCCACGCCTCGATCACACTCTCGCGGCAGGGCCCCCCACCGCTCTTGACGAATCGGAGCGTCGAGAGGTCCGTCGTCTCCCAGTCGTCGTGCCGGGCCATCATCCGGAGCACGGCGGGGACTGCCACGAGCGTCGTGGCCCCCTCCCGCTCCACGTTGGCGAGGACGCGACCGGGGTCGACCTCCGGGCTCAGGAGGATTCGCGCGCCCATCTGGAAGAAGGGGACCGTGAGCACGTTCCAGCCGCCGGTGTGGAACATCGGGAACACCATCGGGGTCACGTCGTCCTCGCGGAGCCCCCACGCCGTGATCGTGTTGAACCCGTTCCAGTGGATCGCCCCGTGGCTTATCACCGTCTCCTTCGGAACGCCCGTCGAGCCGCCGGTGTGAAGGAAGAGATGGGGGTCCGCGGGCGACACCGACGCCGTCTCGACCGGCGACCCGTCGGTGGGAAGATCGGCGGTGTACGGTCGCCACGCGTTGTCTTCGTCGGTGGGAATCGCCCGAACGGGGGGTTCCGCGTCGGCGCGTTCCAAGGCGTCGACCACGTCGCCCTCGAACGGCGTCTCGACCATGAGCAGCCCGGGGTCGACATCGCCGAGGACCGCGGCCAGCTCGCGCTCGGCGAGTCGGTGCGACAGCGGGGCGAGCACCGCGCCGATCTTGCCGGTCGCGAAGAACAGGTCCACCAGTTCCACCCGATTCCGCGAGATCACCGCGACTCGGTCGCCCTTCGCGACGCCGGCGTCGCGGAGGAACCGAGCGGTGCGGTTGGCGCGCTCGTCGAGGTCGGCGTACGTGTACTCTTCGCCGGCGACGGTGTCCGTGACGGCGACGCGGTCCGGGGAGAGGCGGGCGCGCCGCGCCGACAGCGACCCCACCCAGTCGTACCCCCGGTCGGCGTGCGGGTGCGGTCTGGAGTCGTCGGTGCCACCGGTCGCCCGCGGATCGTTCGCCTCCATGTCAGGCCACCTCGTCGAGGAACGACCGGATCCGACTGTCGATCGCGTCCCGCTCCTCGATGAAGAAGAGGTGTGGACCGCCCTCGACCCGCTCGACGCTCGCGTGCGGGAGCTGCGCGGCGAGCAGCTCCGCGTTCCCGACGGGGAGCACCCGGTCGTCGGTGCCGTGGAGCACGAGCGTCGGAACGGAGATCTCGTCGAGCCGGTCGGTCGCGTCGAACGCGGTCACCGCCGCGGCCTGCGCCTCTCGGCCGCTCGGCGTCGCGTCGCCGGCGAGCCGCCAGTCGACGATCCGGTCGACGAGGTCGGGCTCGCGCTCGTAGAACCCGTCGCTCACGGCGGGCTCCATCAGGTATCTGATTCGCTCGCGCGGGCCGAGGTCGTCGGGCGCGGAGAAGATGTGTTCCCGTACCTCGGCCGGCATCTCCGGGGCCTCTTCACCCCCCGGCGAGGTGCACAGCAGCGTCAGCGAGGCGACTCGGTCGTCGGCGAGCGCGAGCTCCTGCGCGATCATCCCGCCCATCGACGCCCCGCAGACGTGGACGCGGTCGACGTCGCGGTCGTCGAGGACGGCCCGCGCGTCGGCGGCCATCTCGCTGATCGCATACGGGCCGTCGGGCGCGTCGGAGTCGCCGGTACCGCGGTTGTCCGGCCGAAGCACCTCGTACTCGTCCGCGAGGTCCTCGGTCAACCACCGCCACATCCAGCGACCGTACCCCAGCCCCTCCAACAGGAGTACCGTCGGACCGTCGCGCGGCCCGTCGACGGCGTAGTGGATATCGACGCCGTCGCGTGTCACTCTCGGCATACGAAAACGAAGCACGTGCCGCCCTATCAACCTGCACGTTAACCTTTCAACCGGTGGGGTCGATCGCCCGGAACGGTCAGCGAACCGAACGATGGCGCCGCCACCCTGCCGACGCTTCCCACGGTGCCGCGACTTGAGAAGAGTTAAATCGGATGCGGCATTACCCGAAATTGCGCTCGGTTGGTGTAGTCCGGCCAATCATGTTGGCCTTTCGGCAGACGCGGCGCGACGGCGCGCCGGTTTGGAAGACAGCCGACGACCAGGGTTCAAATCCCTGACCGAGCACTTTTCACAGCCTCACACCGTTTAGCGACGGCGCCCGCTGTTGGCACGCTCCGGCTCTGAAGGGGAAGAATCACCTCCCTCGGCGACGACCGCCGAGTATGAGCGACCGATCCGACGCCGGCGAGGGCGATGAGTCCCGCGAGGGCGACGACCGCCACTTCGAGACACGCGCCATCCACGCCGGGCAGGAGCCCGACCCGGAGACCGGCGCGCTGATGACGCCGATCCACGCGAACTCCACGTACCAGCAGGACGGGCCGGGCGAGCACCGCGGCTACGAGTACAGCCGGACCGGGAACCCGACCCGGACCGACCTCGAAGCCAACCTCGCCTCGCTGGAGTCGGGGAGCCACGCGCGCTGTTTCGCCTCCGGGATGGCCGCCATAAACACCGTCTTGAACCTCCTCGAATCCGGAGACCACGTCGTCGCCGGCGACGACGTGTACGGCGGGACCCACCGGATCCTCACGCAGGTGTACGAACAGTACGACATCGAGACCTCGTTCGTCGACACGACCGACCACGACGCGGTCCGGGACGCGATGCGCGAAGAGACGGAGCTGGTGTGGGTCGAGACGCCGACGAACCCCCTGATGAACGTCAACGACATCGGTGCCCTCGCCGAGATCGCCCACGCGAACGACGCGCTCTGTGCGGTCGACAACACGTTCGCGACCCCGTACCTCCAGCGCCCGCTCGAACACGGCGCCGACATCGTCTCCCAGTCGCTGACGAAGTACCTCGGCGGTCACTCCGACACCATCGGCGGCGCGCTGATCGTGGACGACGCCGATCTCGACGAGCGGCTCGGCTTCTACCAGAACTCGGTCGGCGCGACGCCCGGCCCCTTCGACTCCTTCCTCGTGCTTCGCGGGACCAAGACGCTCTCCGTCCGGATGGACCGCCACTGCGAGAACGCGATGGAGCTGGCCGAGTGGCTGGAGAGCCACGACGACGTGAGCCGCGTCTACTACCCCGGGCTGGAGAGCCATCCCGACCACGAGCTGGCGGCCGAGCAGATGGACGCGTTCGGGGGCATGCTCTCCTTCGAGTTCGACGGCACCCTCGACCAGGCGTCGACGGTCGTCAGCGAGACCGACGTGTTCACCCTCGCGGAGTCGCTCGGCGGCGTCGAGAGCCTGATCGAGCAGCCCGCCGCGATGACCCACGCCGCGATCCCCCGCGAGGAGCGGCTCGCGGCCGGGCTCACCGACGGCCTCATCCGGGTGTCGGTGGGGATCGAGCACGCCGACGACATGAAGGCCGACCTGCAGGCCGCGTTCGACGCGGCGCTGGAGTAGGCGGTGGGGGGAACGGCGGCGAGACGCCAGCGGCCCGCCGATGCCGGCAGCGGTCGCCGGACGAACACCCTTTTTACTCGTTGCGACGAGTCTCTCCGCCATGAGCGACCCAGACATCCTCGTGTTGCGACAGACGATCCACGGCTCGGATGGCGCGGAGCTGGCCGCGGCGATCCGCGAACGCCTCCCCGACCGATCGGTCGCGCTGGCGCGGACGCCGGCGGAGGAGCGCGAGCTGCTGGAGACCGCGCGGGTCGCGGTCGGGCTCACCATCGACGAGGAGCTGCTGGCCGTCGCCGAGAACCTGGAGCTGTTCGCGTGCGTGTTCGCCGGCACCGGCCACCTCCCGCGCGAGGCGCTCGCGGACCACGGCGTCGCCCTGACGAACGCCTCGGGGGTCCACGGCCCGAACATCGCCGAACACGTGCTCGGGTCGATGATCACGCACGCCCGCCAGTGGACGCGCGCGCATCGCCAGCAGGACCGCCGGGAGTGGCGGAGCTACGAGACGACCGAGGTGTACGGGTCCACCGTCGCAGTCGTCGGGCTCGGCGCGATCGGCTCGGCGATCACCGACCGGCTGGAGCCCTTCGACGTCGACACGACGGGCGTCAGGTACTCGCCCGAGAAGGGCGGCCCGACCGACGAGGTGTACGGGTTCGACGAGTTCCACGACGCGATCGCGGACGCCGAGTACGTCGTGCTCGCGTGCCCGCTCACGGAGGCGACCCGCGGGCTCGTCGACGCCGACGCGCTTCGGTCGATGCGGGCTGACGCGGTCCTCGTCAACATCGCGCGCGGACCGGTCGTCGACACGGACGCGCTCGTCTCGGAGCTCCGGAACAACCGCATCGGCGGGGCCGCGCTCGACGTGACCGACCCCGAGCCGCTCCCCGAGGACCACCCGCTGTGGGGGCTCGGAAACGTGACGATCACCCCGCACAACGCCGGTCACACTCCACACTACTACGAGCGCGTCGCCGACATCCTCGCCGGGAACGTCGGCCGACTCGACGACGGGGAGGAGCTGGAGAATCGGGTCGTGTAACTGCGACTCTTCGTCGAGTCGCTCGCGCGCCCCGGAAGCCACAGCGCGCGACGCAGTCGTTCGCTGACTGGCGCGAGTTGCGACGAGGCGGTTTGCCAGCTCCGCCGCGCACGAGTATGGATAAACACTATCCGTTGGTGCGTCCAACCGACCAGTCGATGCACGGTGAGTCCCTCCAGCGGCTTGCGATTCTGTTAGGCGTGATCGCCTGCTTCGGAGCGATCCGAATCTACGGACAGGGGTTCGGCTACGTCTGGCCGTACACGGCTCTCATGTGGCTCTCGGTGATCGTCGGGGCGTACGGATTCCACCGGTCCCGCGAGGAGCGCCTCGCTCGGTAAGCCGCCCGGCCGCGAATCCGGTCGCCGACTGACGTGCATAACCCGCCCGTACCGAGCGACGCGGGGCCGAACCGTCCGTCCGCTGGTGACGTCGACCGGCCGATCTACCGATACACGGCTCCGCGAGCAGAGTCCTACTCGTCGACCGTGACCCGCTCGATCTCCACCGTGTCGCGGGGCTCGTCGCGGCGGTCGGTCGGGACGGAGCCGATCTCCTCGACCGCGTCCATCCCGTCGATGACCTGCCCGAAGACGGCGTGCTTGCCGTCGAGGTGGGGCGTCGCGTCCAGCGTGATGAAGAACTGCGAGCCGTTCGTGTTCGGGCCGGAGTTCGCCATCGAGAGGATGCCCGGGCCGTCGTGAGTCAGGTCGTCGTGGAACTCGTCGTCGAACTGGTAGCCGGGGCCGCCGCGACCGTTCTGCTGCGGGTCGCCGCCCTGGATCATGAAGTCCTCGATGACGCGGTGGAAGACGTTGCCCTCGTACAGCGAGTCGCCGCGGACCTCGCCGCTCTCGGGGTCCTCCCACGTGTTCGTCTCGCGGGCGGGATCCGCGTCGGCGGCGGGGTCGTGACGCGCCAGCCCGAGGAAGTTCTCGACCGTCTTCGGCGCGCGGTCCTCGAACAGCTCGACGACGACGTCGCCGTGATTCGTGTGAAGCGTCACCTGCGGGTTGTCGGGGTTGGAAACCTCTCGTGCCATGTTCCCGTGGAGGAGCGCCCGTCTGAAAACCCTGCCCATCCGCGGCGTCGGCGGGGAGTTCGCGACTGCCCATCGGTCTCACCGCACCGACCGCGAACGTCGGCCTTAAGAACCAACGACGCCGAATCGGCGACATGAGTTCCACGCCCGTGCTGACGGTCGCGGCCCTGATCGTCGGCCTCACCGTCGGCGCGCTGTTCGCCTTCCTCCGCGTGCCCATTCCCGCCCCGCCCGAGCTGCCGGGGGTGGTGGCCATCGTCGGGATCTATCTGGGGTTCAAGCTCGTCGGCTACGCCGGTGTCGGCTTCGACCTGCTCGACGCGCTCGGGCTGTAACCTCGCCGCCCCGCGGCGTCGGTCCATCCGACGGCCGGTACCGTTTTGCATCCGGCGGGCGGAGCCTCGCGTATGTACGACGACATCCTCCTTCCAGTGGCGCCGGGCGGCGAAGGGAACGACGCCATACCGCACGCCAAAAGCCTCGCGGAGCGCTACGACGCGACCGTGTACGTCGTCTCCGCCATCGACACGATCGCCCAGACGCTTCGCGGCCCACAGGCCGGCGCGTTCGCGGAGCGCGTCGAGGACGCGGCCGCGGAGCGGGTCGAGACCGTGACGGCGGAGCTGGAGTCGGCGGGCATCGAGGTGGTCGGCAACGTCATTCAGGGTGAGCCGGTCGACGTCATCGAGAACGCGATCGACGACGTG
Source organism: Halorubrum sp. FL23 (assembly GCF_052439115.2). Taxonomy (NCBI): domain Archaea; kingdom Methanobacteriati; phylum Methanobacteriota; class Halobacteria; order Halobacteriales; family Haloferacaceae; genus Halorubrum; species Halorubrum sp. FL23. The sequence continues at coordinate 16,350 of NZ_JBQVRO020000015.1, read as the reverse complement.
GGTGCCGACATCGTCGTGATGCCGAGCCACGCGCGCTCCGGCCTCCGGCGCGTCCTCCTCGGGAGCGTCACCGAGAAGATCGTTCGCGTCTCTCCCGTCCCGGTCGTCACGGTGCCGATGGCCGACCTGGAGGAAGCGGCGGACTCGGAGGCGGCCGTCGGCGCGGGCGACGCCGCCGACGCGGAGTGACCGACGGGCCGACGGCGACCCGCGCGTTCCGGGTCGCGTACGACGGCCGCGAGTACGCCGGTTTCCAGCGGCAGCCGCACGCGACGACCGTCGAGGGGACCCTGCTGCGCGCGCTCGCCGAACACGGGGTCATCGACCGCGGCGACGGGCCCACGCACGCGACGCCGCCGGGGTACGCCGCCGCGGGCCGGACGGACGCCGGCGTCTCCGCGGTCGCGCAGACGGTCGCGTTCGCGGCGCCCGATTGGCTCACGCCGCGGGCGTTCAACGGGCACCTCCCGGGCTCGGTGCGGGTCTGGGCGGCCGCCGACGTGTCTGAAGGGCTTCACGCGACTCACGACGCGACCCGGCGGACCTACCGCTATCACCTGTACGCGCCGGCCCGCACCGCGGAGCCGGAGCGAGATCACGCGGTCGACGACGGTCGCGTTCGGGACGCGCTCGCTCGGTTTTCCGGCGAGCACGACTTTCACAACCTGACGAGCGACGAGACCGGAACCGTCCGAGACCTGGACGCGACCGCGACCCGAGACGGGGACCTCCTCGTCGTCGAGGTGAGCGCCGGGGGGTTCCCGCGGAAGCTCGTGCGCCGACTCGTCGCCGCGGTCCGCGCGGTCGGCCGCGGCACGTCGGACGGCTCCCTGATCGACCGTCTGCTCGCCCCCGATCCGGTCCCCGGAGAGTTCGGCGTCGGGCCCGCGCCGCCCGAGCCGCTGGTGCTCTGGGACGTGAGCTACGGGGGTGTCGAATTCGAGGTCGACCCCGAGGCGGCCGAGAGCGCGCGCGTCGCCTTCGGAGACCGGTACCGCGACGCCCGACACGCCGCCGCGGCGACGGGGGCGATCCGGTCTCGGATCGCGGGACCGGACCGGTCGTGACCTACGCCGCCTGCTCGCCGCCCCCCGTCTCCATCCCCTCGACGCGGACCAACAGGGTGTTGCCGTCGACGTGCGTCGCGTCGACGACCCCCGAGAGCCGGAGCCCCTCGCCCGGCGTCGGACCGACGGTCACCCGGTCGCCGGCGTCGAAGGTGCCGACCGGACCGCGGATCACGAGCTCCGCCCGACACAGTTCGGGGTTGGCGACGCTGGAGAGGTCGATCTCCTCGACGTTCACGCCCTCTACCGGATCGCCCTCGCACTCGACGGGCGTGGTCGCGGCGCCGTCCATCCGCTCGACGCCGAGCGTCTCGTAGGCCGCGTCGGTCGGGACGTAGCCGCCCTTCGGTCCGGCGACGCCCTCTACCAGACCCACGTCGCGCAGGCTCTGCATCCGGTTTCGAACCGTCCCGGCGTTTCGGTCGATCGACTCGGCGATCCGCGCTCCCGACACCGGCCGATCCGCGTTCTCTGCGAGGTTTACGAGCGCCGTGAGCACTCGTTTCTGACTGCTCGTGAGCTGTATCGTCGACATGCGCGTATCGAGCGACCAGCATTGGATAAGTGTTGTGATAAAATCACCTTATATGGTTGATAAGGAATGTCATGGCGAGATAATTTTGTGTATTTTGTGTTCTACCGTGCTTTTGAACCCTATCGTGGCATTACCGAATCCCAATGCGACTGCTTCTGTATCCCGGAGGTCTTTTGAGATTTTGTTGGGTGTATGATTTTGTATTGGATGCAGAATAGATCTTACTGTGTGTTATTCGTGTAATTCCTTAAACAACCCCTACCACGAGTATTTACCCGTCGATTCGAAAGCGGTGGACGACTATGAGCCATCGAACCGACGCCCGTACGTGTCGGCCGGACGCCCGCGATCCGGGGTCCGTTCGGATCGCCGGAACATCGTTCGCTTCGCTCGGGTTCTCCTCGGGCGGATCGGTCCCAAGGCGGTCGTTCGGGGGGCGGACCGATGGGTGACCCGCAGCCGACCGCGTTCGAGTCGGAGACCGTGCCCGACCGCTCCGCGGCCCCGGCGTCGGGGACCGCGGATCAGCGGGACCGTGCGGACCTCGCTGACGGCACCGAATCGCTGGACACACCCGACCCGGCCGCGGAGCGCGAGCGGATCCGGGCGTTCATCCAGGACGCGGTCGCGGACGCGAGCGCGGACGGGGTGGTCGTCAACATGAGCGGCGGCCTCGACTCGACGGTCACGGCGGCGCTGGCGGTCGAGGCGCTCGGGGCCGACCGCGTGTACGGGCTTATTCTCCCCTGTAACAAGGTCGGGGCGCCGCACGCCCGCGACGCCGAGGCGCTCGCGGACGCGCTCGGGATCGACCACGACACCGTCCACCTTCAGCCGCTGTTCGCGCAGTTCGGTGCGGTCGCACCCGACCGGTTCGACCTCCACGACGAGCCGGTTCGGTCCGGGAACGCGATCGCGCGGCTCCGGATGGCCGTGGCGTATCTCGCCGCCAACGCGACGAACCGGCTCGTCTGCGGGACGACCAACCGGAGCGAACACCTGCTCGGCTACGTGACGAAACACGGAGACGGCGCCGCGGACCTGCTGCCGCTCGGACACCTGTACAAGACCGACGTTCGCGCGCTCGCCGAGGAGCTCGACGTGCCCGCGTTCGTCGTCGAGAAGCCGCCGACAGCGGGGTTTCTCCCCGGACAGCGCGACGCCGACGATCTCGGCGCCCCGTACGACGTGATCGATACCGCGCTGCGGCTGGCCGTGGATCGCGGGCTCGACGCGGAGACGGTCGCCGAACGGGTCGCGACCGAGGCCGACGGGGAGACGGTCGCGGAACTGCTCGCGCGCCACCGCGCGACGGCGCACAAGCGCGCGCCGCCGCCGATGCCGGAGGGCCGCGGGAACTGACCGGCGTCACTCCCACCCGGCGGGCCACAGGTCGGCCGCGCGCATCCCCGTCTCGAAGTCGGCCTCGCGAAGCGCGGCGATCAGGTCGCCGCGGTCGAGCCGATCCACCTCGCGCTCGGGGGCCGCGAACTCGGCGACGAGGAGGGCGACGAGCATCGCGTGCTCCCGAACGTTGCGGTCGTCGACCTTGTCGCGGGTGTCCGCGTGCGTGTGCCCCCACCCTCGTCCCCGGTCGCCGGAGTCGCTGTGGAGCTGGAGCGCCGGCACCCCGCGCCGGACGAACGGCCACTGGTCGGAGAACGGATGCGGCTCCACGTCAACCGTGATCGGGTGATTGGCGCCCACCGACACCGCGTCGGCGACCTCGGCGGCCGCCTCGGAGGCGTGCGCAAGCGCCACGAGGTCGCGGAACCGCCCCGCGCCGTCGACGTTGACCACGCCTCGGATCCGGTCGAGATCGAGCCGCTCCGCCAGTTCCTCCGCGCCGAGGAGCCCCACCTCCTCCGCGCCGACGGCGACCACGTCGACGCCGATCGGGAGCGCCGCCTCGGCCAGGATCGCCGCGGCGGTCACGGCGGTCGCGATCCCGCAGCCGTTGTCGAGCGCGCCCTCCGCGATGTCGTGCGCGTCGTAATGCGCGAGCAGGAGTAGCCGCTCGTCGGTTTGGGGGCCCACGTGACCGACCACGTTCCGGCTCTCTCCCGGCTCGGTCGTCGCCTCGACCGACAGGTCGGCGGTCGCCGCGGAGTCGCCTTCCGTCGCTCCGCCTCGCCCGTCCCCGCCGCGACCGTCGACGGCGTACTCCCGGAGCCACGCGCCGGTCTCCTTCGAGACGCCGACGGCGACCGCGTCGGCCTCCTCGCCGAACGTCAGCGACCCCGTGGGCGGGAGCTGGCCGTCGAGGTGGTTGACGAAGATGAACCCGAGCGCGCCCGCGTCGACCGCGTAGCCGAACTTCTCCATCCGGTGGACGAACCGGCTCCCCTCCGGGGTCGTCGTCGACGCGACCGCGATCCGCCCCTCGACCGCCCGCTCGTCGATCTCGGCGGGCGTGCCGTAGCCGACATCCACGAGTTCGCCGGTGACGCGTCCCGCGGGCGAGTACGGCAGGGCGATCGCCTCGAACTCGCGGGTCGTCGCCGCGCCGTCGCGTCCGGGCGCCGTCAGCCGGAGCGTCGCGCTCTCGCGCTCCCAGGCGGCCATCTCGAACGGCCTCGTCTCGATGTCGGCGAGCCCCGCCCGCGCGAACGCGTCGGCGACGATCGCGGCGGCTCGGCGCTCTCCCTCGCTGCCGGCCATCCGACTCCCGAGCGCGGTCAGGTTGGTGAGGAAGCGCCGCGGCCCGTCGTCGGTCCACGTTCGGCCGAGCGCCGGCGCCAGGGCGGCGCGTCGCTCTCGGACGCGCTCGATGGCCGCTGGATCGGCCGATACGTCCGTCTCGTTCGGCTGTGAGTGCATGGAGACGACTCCGTCGGCGGCGGGTTAAGGGTGTGGCTCCCGGCACCCGAAACGCTACGTTCAAGTGTGACGATTCGGTACGTTCGAGTGCGCACCGTTGGTCCAGTGGTAGGACATTAGCTTCCCAAGCTAATAGCCCGGGTTCAATTCCCGGACGGTGCACTCCCGACTGACTACGTCAGTCGACGGTTGCCTCCCTTGGGTCGGCAAACTCACTTCGTTCGTGCACCGTCCGTTGTCACGCTCGCTCCACTCGCGTGACTCCCGGACGGTGCATCTTCTCGTGTGGCTCTGTCACGGCGAGCGCCGGGTTAGAAGATGTTCGCCTGTCCGTACACCGAGATGCCGGTGTCGGTGATCTCGTACGGCTTCGACTGCCGCGAGTGATTCGCGTCGCGGATCTTCTGGATCTCGACGGCGAGACGCGTCTCGCGGAAGTCGGTCCCGCGGATGTACTGGAGGACGAACACCCCGTCGGTGAGGTACTCGACGATCCCGTGGCGAGAGGCGAAGGGGTTCTGCTCGCTCGCCTCCGAGGTGAGCAGGGTGGTGACCCCGGCCTCCTTCAGCGACCGGGTGAAGCCGAACACCTCCGAGCGGCGCTTCGCCGGGTGGTCGTACATCATTTCGAGCAGGGAGACGGAGTCGAGCACGAGCCGGTCGGCGTCGAAGTCGGCGATGAGCCGGGTGAGGTCGTTCCGGATCGACGCCAGCGAGTTCGCCATCTCGATCGGGTCGATAGCGACCACCGCGAGTCGGTCCTCCGCCGCGTGCTCGCGGAACGACCACCCCTTCTCCTCGGCCGTCGAGAGGATCGACTCGCGGGTCTGTTCGAGGGTGATGTACACCCCTTTCCGACCGGCTTCGAGCGCCTGGTTGAGAAACTGGAGCGCGAACGTCGTCTTCCCGGTCCCGGCGCCGCCGATGACGGACAGGAGGGAGCGGCGCGGGACCCCGCCGAGGATCATCTCGTCGAGCCCCTCGATCCCGATGTCGGTGCGGTCGATCGACGACTCGAACTCGTCGGGATCGACATCGAACTCCGAGGACGCGTCCCCGCCTTCTCCGCCCTCAAAGTCGCCGAAACCGACATCGTCCGGCCCTCCCGACGCCCCCGCCGCGTTCCCCCTGTAGCCGCCGAAGGGGTCGGCCGAGCCGCCTCCGGTCGGCCCGCCGTTCTCAGCGCTACCTCCCCCCTCGTCGAACGGGTCGTCCTCACCGAACGACTCCCCGCCGAACCCCCCGGATCCCGTCGGGTCCGCGGTGTCGCTCCCCGTCGATCCGCCGTCGAAGGGATCCTCCCCGCCGAAAGAGCCGCCACCGAACGCATCGCCGCCGGACGTATCGGCTTCGGACGCCTCGTCTCCGAACGCGCCACCGCCGAACGGGTCGTCATCGGCGGCGACACCGCTGTCGGGGGGCTCGCCGTCGGAGTCGTCATCCCCGAACTCGTCCGCGCCGAGGCCGCTATCGACATCGCGCGAGGAGTCCCCCTCTCCCTCTCGGATCCCGCCGAACGGGTCACTGTCACTCTCGTCGTCGCCTTCGTCGTCCCGCTTCTGGCTCCGTTCCCCGCCGGCTTCGTCCTCGCCGCCCGCCTCGTCGGGTTCGGCGCCTTCCCCGCCTCGGTCTCCGCTCGCCTCGTCCCCCTCCCCGTCGTCGGCCGCATCGCTGTCCGCGTCGTCCTGCAGCGCGCGCTCGAACCAGTCGTCCTCCTCGCTCATGGTTCCAGTCGGCCGTGGGGGGTCGACATGGTTCAGGCAAGGCGGGCCGACGGCTTGAAACTTTCCGGAACCGCGGTCCGATGTCCGCATCCTTTTGTCCGGTGGCGAGAATCGGTGGCGCATGGAGGTCGGAATCGTGGCTCGGAAGGGAAGCGAGCGCGCGGTCGCCGTCGCCGACGAGCTGCGCGACGCGGTCGTCGGCGCCGGCGCATCCGTCTGGCTCGACGCGGAGACCGCCGACGCGCTCGACGATCCGGAGGCCGGCCGGGCGGTCGCCGCCCTCGCTGACTGCGACCTCGCGGTCGCGGTCGGCGGGGACGGGACGTTTCTCTTCGTCGCGCGGAACGCCGAGGGCACCCCGATCGTCGGCGTCAACCTCGGCGAGGTCGGCTTTCTCAACGCGGTCCCCCCGGAGGCGGCCGAGGAGGCCGTCCTCTCGGAGGTCGCGGCGTTCGACCGCGGGGAGATGGACGTGCGGGAGGCGCCGCGGCTCGCCGCGCGGACCGACAGTTGGACCTCGGTCCCCGCGGCCAACGAGATCGTTATCCAGAGCGGGCGACGCGGTCCGGGCGCCGGGATCGACTACGAGGTCCGCGTGGACGGGAGCCGGTACGCCGGCGGCCACGCCGACGGCGTCCTCGTCGCGACGCCGACCGGCTCGACGGCGTACAACCTCTCGGAGGGCGGGCCGCTCGTCCACCCGGGAGTGAGCGGGCTCGTGGTCAACGAGATGGTCGCCGAGGAGGGAATGCCCCCGCTCGTCGTCGACGCCGACGCGACGGTGACCGTGACGGTCGAAGGCGTCGAGGAGGCCGTCGTCGCCAGCGACGGGCGGAACGTGACGACCCTCACCGCACCGACCGAGGTGACCGTCGATCGAACGACTCCGCCGATGCGGATCGCCGGCCCCCAGTCCGACTTCTTCGAGGCGCTCGGGAAGCTGTCGTGACTCCCCGGAGCGCTCCACAAAGCGTTTATTGCCCGAGGAGACACCATCGCTCGTGAACCGTCGAACCGGGGCCGTCGGGTACGTGCTCGCGGGCGTCGCGCTGGCCGCGATCGCGTCGGCCGCGTGGGTCGTCTCCCCCGAGGTCGTGCTCGGACCGCTGACGTGGCTCGCCGACGACCCGGTCCGATTCGGCGCCGCGCTGGTCGCGCTGACGGCGATCAGGCCCCTCCTCGCGTGGCCGACGACCCTGCTCGCCGTCGTCGCCGGCTTCGGATACGGGTGGGCCGGACTCCCGATCGGCGTCGCCGCGATGGTCGCGACCGCGCTGCCGCCGTACTGGCTCACGCGGGCCGGGCGCGTCAGAGCCCGAGAGGGGTCGCGGATCGCCGATCGGCTCTGCGGCGCCGGCGAGCGGCTTGCCGAGACCACCGGCGGCGTTCGGGCCGTCACCGCGATCCGGCTGCTACCGATCCCCTCGGACGCCGTCTCGGTCGCCGCCGCCGGGTCCGGGATCCGCCTCCGGTCGCTGGCCGTCGGCACGGCGCTCGGCGAGTTTCCGTGGGCGGTCATCGGTGTCGCGATCGGCGTCTCCGTCGACCGGCTCGCGTCCGGCGGCGTCGCCTCGATCGACCCGACCGCGATCGTCGCGATGGCCGGCCTCGGAGCGCTGTTGCTCGCCGGACCGCTGTATCGGACAGTCGTAAGCGACCGCGCGTCGCCGACCGCCTGACCGGCGTTGGCACTACGCGCGTCGACGTGGTGCGTCGTACCGAACGAAAACCCGACCGTCCCGCCGCGATCGACGTGACGGGACGGTCGAACGGGTCGTGTGCCTCCGACGGGGGACCGATGCCGACGTGCATTCCCCTGGTCCCCGAATCCCGGGACCGCTCCCAGCCCTGACCCCGAAGCCGTGGCCGCCGATGGCCGGGACGGATATCGTCCGGCGACCGGACCGCGGCTTCAACGGGGGACCGTGGGGGAACGCGATGCGCCGCTGCCTACTCAGTCTCGTCGTCGCTCTCGTTGTTGTCGTCGGTCTCGCCGCCGTTCGTCTCCACGTAATCGACCTCGATCCCGCTCGGAACCGGTCGAAGGAGGTATCGCCCGTTGCCGCGCCGGACCGGAGCGAAGTCGGCGGTGAACACCGTTCGGGTGTTCTCGCGAACGTCGAACTCCGCGTTGAACGTCAGCGGGGCGTTTCCCGGCCGATCGACCTGAGCCTCGTCGCCGCCCTCCAGCGTGCCCTCGACGCCCGAGATGTCCAGCTGGAGGAATCGGTACGTCCCGACGGACAGCTCTCGCTCGTCGATCAGCTGCGTCTCCCCGTTCTGGAGCTGAACGAGGTCGGCGTCCTGCGGCTCGTCGAACTCGTGATACTCGCGGCCGGAGGGGTCGCCGTCGCCGGCCTCGTCTCCGTCATCGCCGTCGTCGGTCTCGTTGCCGTCGGCACCGTCCGTCGGGGCCTCTCCGTCCGTCGCGTTCCCTTCGTCAGTCGCGTTCCCGTCCGCGCCGCTCTCGGCGCCCTCCGGCCCGAGCCAGATCCCCTCGACGGTGACCACGAGCGACTCGAAGTCGCCGATGTCGGCGGGCTGGTCGGTGACGGCGGTGGCGAGCGTCCCGGTCGCGCGGCCGACGCAGCCGGCCAGCCCGGCGGCCCCGAGCGCCGCGGCGCCGGTCGCCTGCAGGTAGGTCCGCCGGTCGAGCGCGTCGAGACTGGAAGTGGTGTCAGTCACGCTACACCCCCTCCTCATCGTCCGAATCGGGCCCGCCGCCGGAACCGGACCCGTCGTCGGTCCCGGTTCCGTCGCCGGCCACGTCGCTCACGTTCTCACCGAGGTCGTCGGCCTCCCCGGAGAGGAAGTCGTTCACGCTCTGCAGGATGTCCCCGACGAACTCCGGTACCTGCTCCGGCAGATCGCTCGGCGGCCCCGCGTCCCCCGGAGCGTTGTCCGGTCCGGGCGTCGCCGCGACGGCGCCGGCGGCCGCGCCGGTCCCGATCAGTACCACCGTGGCGAGCGCCACGAGCAGCGTCGTTCGGATCGCGTTCATGACGGGTTCCGCTCGGGGCGCTGTCTGCTTTAATACCCCAAGCGGTTTAGCCGACTTGTGCCCGATTTAATTCGGTTTAGGCGGCGGGAACAGCGCCTCGACGGCGGTTCGGCGAGAACGGCGCGCTACTTATAAAAGAATACGTCGGGTGGCCACGCGCGGTGGCTCGGCCGCGGACCGGATCAGCGAAGCGCGTCTGCGCGCGCCGGCCGGGGCGCCTCGGGTGGGGCTCCGGCCCTGCGGGGTGTCGACTCGCTCAGGGCTCCAGCCGGTTCGGGTCGCGCGGGAACATGATCGCCTCCTTGATGTTGTCGAGGTCGGCGACCTTCTGGACGAGCCGGTCGATCCCGAGCCCGTAGCCGCCGTGGGGCGGGGTGCCGAAGCTGAGCGCCTCGATGTAGAACTCGAAGTTGGCCGTCTCGACGCCCTCCTCCTCCATGACCTCGACCATGCGGTCGACGTCGTGCTCGCGCTGGCCGCCCGAGGAGAGCTCCTGCCCCTTGTAGATGAGGTCGAACTTCCGCGAGGCGATGTCGTCCCCTTCGACGTCCTGCATGTAGTAGAACTTCTCGTCGGGGTAGCCGACGACGAAGAACGCGGGGTGGCCCTGTTCCTCGAAGTGCTCGCCGAGCAGCTTCTCGCCTTTCGTGTCGAGGTCGGTCGGGTCGTCCGGGAAGTGGCCGAACTCGGTTTCGAGGATGTCGAGCGCTTCGTCGAAGGTGATCCGCGGGAAGTCGTCCTCGGGTACGTCGAGGTCGACGTCGAGCAGGTCGAGCTCGCGCTCGGCGTTCTCGGCGACCGCGCGGAGCGCGTGGCGCAGCGACTCCTCCTGAACGTCCATCACGTCGTCGTGGTCGTCGATGTACGCGAGCTCCACGTCGAACATCGCGATCTCGGAGACGTGTCGGGAGGTCGCGAAGTCCTCGGCGCGGAACGCGGTGCCCGTCTCGTAGACGGCCTCGTACCCCGACGCCATCAGCATCTGCTTGTACAGCTGGGGGCTCTGCGACAGGAACGCGTCCTGGTTGTAGTAGAGGATCGGGAACAGCTCGGCGCCGCCCTCGGCGCCGCCCTTCGAGATGAGGGGGGTCTTGATGTCGACGAACCCCTCGTCGTCGAACCACTCCTCCATCGCCGTCATCAGCTTCGAGCGGAGGGTGAACACCGCGAGCGTCTCCGGTTTGCGGAGGTCGAGCGCGCGGTTGTCGAGCCGAGTGGAGAGGTCGACCTCGATGTCCTTCGAGATGTCGAGCGGGAGCGGCGAGTCCGCCTCGTCGATGACCTCGTACTCGGTCGGCGCGATCTCGACGCCGCCGGGCGCCTGATCGCTCTCCAGCGGCTCGCCGACGACGCGGACCACGTCCTCGGCGCCCACGTCCTGGACGGCCTCGAACAGCTCCGGCTCGCGCTCCTCCTTGAAGACGATCTGGATGAGTCCCTCGCGGTCGCGCACGATGAGGAAAACGAGGCCTCCCAGGTCGCGGATTTCGTGGACGTGGCCGGCGATGGCGACCTCGTCCGCGTCCGGTTCGACGTCCGACGTGTGGATTCGCTCGATCATGACGGTGACTGCTTACGCGCAACTGGTCGGGCGTTCGTCATAGGCCTGTCGTCTCGCCCTCGCCGGAACCGGACGATCTGGGACATCTGCACGGGATTTGTGGTCGCAGTCGGGGTCGCCGCTCACGACGTGTAAGCGAACAGTTACCAATGCTCGCGGCCGCCACAGGTTTAATATCTCTCCGATAAACCGAGTCACCAACGGCGCGTTGCGCCGCCGGAATTCACGTATGACCCGCTTCCGTTCCGCCGCCTCGGCGTCCGCCGCCCTCGTCAGCGGCGCGCTCCTCGGCTGGAACGGCTACGGGATTCCGGAGACACGGTCCGTCCGCCCGACCGCGTGACGCGCGTCGGCTGGGGGAGTTCCCCGCGGGACGGACCACCGCCCGACTTCTCCAGCCGCCGCTGTGTCGCCCACCGACCGCCGGACGCGACCGTCCCCCCTCGCGAGCGTCGGGTCCGTCTCGGACGGAGCCGCGTTCGAGGCCGCGGACCGGTCCGCACCGCGTTCGACTCGCGGCGAGGGGTTATGGCAGCCGCCATTCACACGCAGACCGTGGAAGCGACCGTCATGGTGCGCGTCTCGCAGGCCGCCACCGGCGACCTCGTCGCCGGCGCCCGCGCGCAGTTGGAGCGCGTCGACGGCGTCGCCGTCGAGGACCTGTCGATCGCGGGCCTCCAGCCCGGGCTCAACGACACGACCGTCGAGGCGGTCGCGACCCTCTCAGTCCGGGGCGGGGACCGACCCGCCGATGCGTTCACCGACTGCGTCGCCGACCGGCTGGCGGACGGGTTCGGCGTCGAACCGGAGCGCGTCGAGCGCGTCGACCCGCCGGGGTGACCGGAGCGGTCTCAGCGGGTAACGCCTACTCGCCGATCCGGTCGCGTCCGTCCCGCTCCGCCCGGCGGACCACGTCCCGGATCGGCAGCCCGGTCGCCTCGGCGACCGCGGCGGCGTCGTCGTACTCGGCGCTCACGTCGTACACGTCGCCGTCGACGGTCGAGGCCACCTTCACGGTCACCTCGTGCTCGTCGCCGTCGACCGAGACGACCGCCGTCTCGAAGTCGCGTTCGGCGATCCACCGGTGGGTCGCGCCCGACTGACGAACTCCGAGCGTGCCCGTCTCGCGAGCGAGCCGCTCCGCGACCGCCTCGGCGTCGTCGGGCTTGCAGATCACCGTCACGAGATGGCCCGGGCGCGACTTCTTCATCGTCGTCGGCACGATCGTCACGTCGCGCGCGCCGGCGCGTTTGAGCGTCTCCTGGAGCCCGCCGAGCACCTCGGGGGAGGCGTCGTCGAGGTTCGTTTCGAGAACGGCGATGTCGTCGTGGACGAGGCCGCCGGCGCGGTCGTCGGGAGCGCGGGCGGCGTCGCCGCGTCCGTGAGCGTCGCCGCGGGCGTGCCGCTCATCTCCCGGCTCGCGCCCCTCGCCGACCAGCGCCCGGAGCACGTTCGGATACCGGTCAAACGCCGCGTCGCCCGCTCCGTAGCCGGCGGCGTCGAGGTCGAGGTCCGGGATCGCGTCGACGCCCTCGGCGACCGCGGCGAGGATCGCGGCGCCCGTGGGCGTGAGCAGCTCGCGGTCGACCGGCCCGCCGACCATCGCGAAGTCGGCTCCGGACGCGATTTCGGTCGTCGCCGGCGCCGGAACCGGGTAGACGCCGTGGCTCATCTCGACCTCGCCGCCGCCGGTCGCGACCGGGGTCGTCACGACGCGGTCGGGGTCGAGGTCGTCGAGGAGCAGCGCCGCGCCGACCACGTCGGCGATCGCGTCGTCGGCACCGACCTCGTGAAAGTGCGTCTCGTCGAGGTCGGTACCGTGGACCGAGGCCTCAGCGCGACCGAGTCGCTCGAAGGCGTCGAGCGCGACGGACTCAACCGAGTCGGGGAGACCCATCGACCGGACGAGCGTGACGACCTCGGGGTAGCTGCGGTGGACGCCGGCTCCTTCGGCGTGCTCGGGGTCATCGTCGGTGTGCTCCGCGTCGTCGTGGTCATGCGTATGACCGTGCTCGTGGGCATGGTCGTGCTCGTGCGTATGGTCGTGTCCGTGCGCGTGGTCGTGCGTATGGTCGTGTCCGTGCGCGTGGTCGTGCGTATGGTCGTGCTCATCCGCACCGGAACCGCCGGCGTCGTCGCCTTCCTCGTCGCTGCCGCCGTCGAGGACCACGTCGACGGTCGTCGCCCGGATTCCGTTTTTCGTCGCGTCGCCGACCTCGTACCGGACCGGAAGCCGGTCGCTCACGGGCGCGAGGGCGTCGGGGTCGGCGCCGGCCGCGATCAGCGCGGCGCAGATCATGTCGCCGGCGGCGCCGGTCCGACCGTCGAAAACGAGCGTTCGCATGTCTGACCGGAGGCAACCGCGAGACAAATACTCCCGGTATCCGACTCTCCGACGGACCGCTCCGTGTCCGAGCGTTCGACGGTCGTTTCGATCCCACCGATCGCCGGTCGTGGGTGCGTCTGTCGCGGTGTGAGCGGTCGTGGCTGCCGCCGTCCGGATGTAGAAACCTGTTCGTTTAACCCATCGTGTGTCGTTGTGGGTGTATATGGTTGAGGTCTTACTTCTCATCGGGTTCGTGGTCGCGGCGTTCGTCGGATACAACATCGGGGGCGCGACGACCGGGCCGGCGTTCGGCCCGGCGGTCGGCGCGGACGTGATCTCGAAGTCGGGCGCCGCGGCGCTGATGTCGGTGTTCTTCTTCATCGGCGCGGGGACGCTGGGACAGCGCGTCGTGACCACGCTCGGCGAAGATCTGGTCACCGGCGGAAACGTGTTCACCCTGGAGACGAGCATCGTCGTCCTCTTTTTCATCGGCGGCGCGCTGTTCGTCGGGAACTTCGCCGGAGTGCCGGCGTCGACGTCGATGACGGCCGTGGGCGCCATCGCCGGGCTCGGACTGGCGACCGGCACCCTCGATCGAGCCGTGATGGGTGAGATCGCCATCTGGTGGATCGTCGCGCCGATCATCGGCTTCTGGGTCTCCGGCGTCGTCGGGCGGTACTTCTACCCCGCGATCGACAGCTGGGTGGCGATCGAGAGCACCGACGGCGCGCTGTTCGAGGTCGACCGATCGGGGATCGTCCCCAAGCCGGTTCCGGGCCCGAACACGACGCGACGCGAGCTCGTCGGCGGCTTCGTCGTCATCGCGATCGGCTGTCTGATGGCCTTCTCCTCGGGCACGTCGAACATCGCGAACGCGATCGCGCCGCTCGTCGCGCTCGACAACGTCGAGATGACGCCGATGATCCTCCTCGGGAGCGCGGCGGTCGCGGTCGGCGCGTTCACGATCGCGCGCCGGACGCTCGACACGCTCGGCAACGACATCACCGACCTCCCGCTGACCGCGGCGATCGTCGTCGCCTGCGTCTCCTCCGGGATCGTCATCAGCCTCTCGGCGGTGGGGATCCCGGCGTCGTTCGTCATCATCGCGACGATGTCGATCGTCGGTCTCGGCTGGGGGCGCGCGACGCGAACCGTCACGGTCCGACAGGGGATCAGCGGCGAGAAGGAGCCGAAGGTCTCCGTCGGCGCGCTGAAGGCGGACGAGACGGGACCGATCGGCGAGGGCGACCCGACCGACATCCCCTCGGCGTCGGACCTGTTCAATCCGAGCACGAGCGCGCGCGTGGTGCTGATGCAGAACGTCGTCCCGATCCTCTCGACGGTCGGCGCGCTCGTCACGTTCACGGTGCTGTTCCGGTTCGTCTGGTAAGACCTCGACGCGCTCTCGGCGACGGGAACGCGGGAGCGCGTCGCCGCCCCGCGATCACCGACCGAACCGGCGCTGGCGGTCCTGAAAGTCGAGGACGGCGCGAAGGTAGTCGCGTTTTCTGAAGTCCCGCCAGTTCACGTCGGTGAAGTAGAGCTCGGCGTACACCGACTGCCAGATGGCGAAGTCCGAGAGCCGCTCCGCACCCGTCTTGATCACGAGATCCGGCTCCTCGGGGAACACCAGCCGGTCAGAGACGGCGTCCGCGTCGATCGACTCCGGATCGAGGCTGCCGGCCTCCACGTCGGCCGCCAGCTCCCGCACCGCGGCCGCGAACTCGGCCTTGCCGCCGAGCCCGACCGTGATCCGGATCGGCGCGTCGTCCGGTCGGTCGCCGCGCGTGCTCCGTCCCGAGTCGCTTTCGGGCTCGAGCGCGCTCCCGTCGCGCGTCGCGTCCTCCGGCCCGCGAACGACGAGCGGCCGAGGGGCGTCGACCTGCCGGAGTTCGCGGACGAGCGTCGGGACGACGGCGGCGTCGAGCACGGACACCGAGACGGTGACGCGCGCCGCGCCGTACTCGAAGGCCCACCCGAGCGCCGCCGAGAGGGTGTCGAACGCGCCGTCGGCGAGGAGGTCGCGCTCGGTGATGACGATCGCGACGTGCTCGGGCGGGTCGCCGTCGTGGAGGCGGTGGCGGACGGCGAGGTACGTATCGTACAGACCCACGCCGGAAGGTCCCACTGCGGAGTATAAAAGCCCCGTCACCCGGAACGTCGCGACGAGGGGTTTAATTCGCCGTCGGCCGTAGCGATGTCGATGGCAGACAGCTACCGCGGGGTGTTCGGTGCGATCCCCTACGCGATCCGCGAGACGGAGTCGTGGACCATGCGCGTCTACGGCGTGATCGGGGCGCTCGCGGCCGGGCTGATCGCGACGGTGGTCACCCTCGCGCTCATCGTCTGGATGGCCGAAACCGCGGAGGTACAGGGTGGGACGTTCCTGTTCTCGCGGTCGCTGTACGTGATCGCCGGCTTCGCCGCGGTCGCGCCGCTGCTCGCGCCCCTGCTGTTCGTCGCTCGCCGGCACCGCCGCGGCGACCCCGTGAAACCGGGATACGATCGAAAGCTCGCGTACGCCGGCTTCCTGTTCCTCCTCTCGCTGTACGCCGGCATGATCATCTCCGCGCCGGCGGAGCTCCGCGACCCGACCGAGTCGGTCGTCGTCAGCGCCCTCTACGGGCTCCCGCGGGTCGCCGGCGTCGTGCCGCCGATCCTCGCCGCGCTCAGCGTGTTCGCGATCCACTACCGGCTTCGGGGGACCGCGGCGACCGACACCGACACCCCTTAGTCGGACGCCCCCGACGGTCCGGGTGCGGTGGGATGGCAGAGTGGCCTATTGCGCCGGTCTTGAAAACCGGTAGCCTCACGGCTTCCTGGGTTCGAATCCCAGTCCCACCGTCAGCGCGCGACGCACTTCGCGTCGCGCGCGTTTCGCACAAGAGATTCGAAGCCTGCGAGTCGCAGCGCCCGAGCAGAGCGAGGGCGACCGTCTCGCATCGGTTCGAATCCCAGTCCCACCGTCAGCGCGCGACGCACTTCGCGTCGCGCGCGTTTCGTCCAGAATGACGGGAACCCGTTCGCAGGTTGCCTCAGGGAACCGCGTCCAGATTCATCTCGGAGCGACGCCGAGCGCGACCCACTTGCTCTCACGAACTCGGATCGGCCTGAACCGCGAACCCAGCGCTCTCCGCCCGTGCTCCTCGATACGATGTCACGTCCGATGACGCGTGGTATCGTATGCCGCATTATCTTTAACAGCGTTCCCGAACACGTTATAGACAGGTGATACAACAATGAGCTACGAACTCGATCCGCTGCCGTACGATTACGACGCGTTAGAGCCGCACATTTCCGAGCAGGTGCTGGAATG
>NZ_JBQVRO020000014.1:0-59662 GCF_052439115.2 Halorubrum sp. FL23 | reverse complement strand
TCTTTCGAGGAGGTCTTGGCGAGAAAGTCACCTTTGATCGATTTGTACTCACTCTCGATCTGCCACCGGCGGCTGTAGCGCTGACAGAACGACTCGGCTTCCTCCGGACCGACTCGGAGATTCGTCGCGAAGACGGCCGTCCCCTCACCACTCGTCGACGGTACGTACAGGAGCCGCATTGGATGCGATCCAGATTCCACATGGACAGAAGCTGACTCAACGGCCACCTCTTGGTCGTCTTCCTCCATTTGTTCGAGTACATCCCGTTCAGAGCTGGAGACTCGCTTCGGAATGAGGTAGTTCACATCGAGGTTTGAGAGCGTCTGAAACACGCGTATCGAATCGAACTCCCGATCACACAGCACTGTCTCAATCGGAACGTGTTCTTTCGCTTGTCGAACCAGTCGCCGCACAGTGCGATGAATCTGATTCGACGAGTTCTCATCCCACTCAGAGCTCTCTCGGACCGGTTCTACGGCGAGAACGAGCGGAATGTTCTGCCCGATGATCGAGAGGGTTGCGAATTTGAACGCTCGACCGTCTCTATCCTTCGTCCCGCTGACCATCGGCATTCCTTCGACCTCTCCGTAGTAGGGAATAGTTGTGATATCGATCGCGGCCGTGACTGGACGCCGGAACGATGCTTCAGAGGCGATCACGGAGAGTAAGCGATCCGTCGTCTCGTTAAATCCGCTCACGAGGCCTTCAGGATCGAACTGTTTGACAGCGCGGAGGTGGGTGTCGCCGTGGGGTCCATACTCTTCACCACGACGGTACTGAAAGCGAGTCGCTCCTTGCGCGGTTCCGCACCGAACCATCCCCATGAACGTCTGTAACTCGAAAAATTGCGTGTCTTCGTAGGTAGTGTTTGACGCCCGATCAGAGTCGAAATGACCGAAGGCGTGATCACGCGCGAGGCGCGTTGTCTGGACGATTGCGTTCTGTGAGAATGATTCGTCTTCGACTGAGTCTATGTTTTCTTCAGTACCTTCGACGATCTCTTTCTTGGGGCGAACCTCAGACGCTGAGATATCGCGATCGTGAACTTCTTTGATAACAAAGTGGGCAGCAGCGTGGACATATTCGTGGGTCTCGTCGTCGAATCTATTTCGCCACGCTCGTGAGAAGGCCGATTCGTCAGGTACTCGGGTGAAGCCGAGAATAGTGGCGACTTCCGGTTGCCGGGTGAGTCGTCGAGAAAACTCGGCGTACGAATCTCCGGTGATCTCCATGAAAACGAACGAGAGGACCATTGCTCGAAAGGAGAGTGGCGCAGGATGCCACGCTGGATACTCGTCTTTGATCGCGTCTATCGAGTGATCAAGGTTCTCGAACGCAGTGACGAGATCGGTTTCTTTGAACTCGTTACGGATGGTGATCCCTAGCTGGTACGCTTCGCACAGAGTGCATTCAAAATTTTTCACTAGAAGGTGAATCGTCAGGGGTGCTCATACAATATACTGAGGAAGGTTACAAAATCAACTCTTTGAGTGGAAACGTTGAGTAGAACACGAATTAACAGCTAGATTGAAATTCTATCCAAGTGATATATGCTGGCTTGATTGTGGTCAATACCTCACAGTGTTACCGGAGAAGAGCACCCGCGTAAAGCACAAAGAGAGCCAGAACAACGGAATTGGCTCTGTTGAAATCCTCTTAGATTTATATGTTTGTCCTGTGATTTCACGAAATGAAGGCTCTCCCGAAGTCGCAGATTCTCCGATCTACTGCGAAAGCTATCCATCTGGCCCGACGAGCAGTCTTTCGATACTCCTCGAAGCTCTCCAAACACCACTATACACTCCCGCAACACGTTGGTCTGTTGTGTCTCAAAGTTCGGAAGAACACGACATACCGTGGCCTGCTTGACGATTTCACTGGAGGTGAAATTTAAGTAATATAAATTCAACAGAGTGAGTCATTTTTGATGATAGTTCAAATTTAGCTGTGGTTGCTGGCTGGACACAATCGATAATTATCACTCCAAGTAAGACAGGCGCAGTAAATTATAAATTTAGCCTTATCTAATTATTTCACAATGCTGAGTGCGATCATGGAAGACTATCTCAAAGCGATCTATTATCTCCAGAACGAAGCGGACGACCGGGTACGAACCTCGGTACTCGCTGAGTATATGGATGTAGAGCAACCGACGGTTACCAGTATGATGAAAAAGTTATCAGAGCGTGATTTCGTGCTGTACGAACCCTACAGGGGAGTTGAGCTCACTGATACTGGAGTTCCTATTGCTCTCGAAATCATTCGCCATCACCGACTGTTAGAACGATATCTGACGGACCACCTCGAGTATGATTGGGCAGAGGTACACGACGAAGCAGATCGTCTCGAACACCACATCAGCAGTAAGTTTGCCGACCGGATTGCAGAGCAGCTAGGACAACCAGCGGTTGATCCGCATGGCGACCCAATTCCCACCGCGAATCTGGATGTCTCGGGAGCAAAGGATGGTGAACGTCTTGCTGATCATCAAGTGGGTGACAGCGTTCAGATCGTACGGGTTCCGGACACAGATCCAGATCTCCTCCGGTACCTGTCCAAACACGGGATTCTCCCCGGAACTGTCGTAGATGTTGTTGAGATTGCGCCATTTGGAATGGTCACACTTGACCCTGATAGCGGAGATGGTCCGGTTGCGCTACCCGAAGAAGTCGCATGTTCCATATCCACCCAATCTCTCACACAGAGTTCTCACTGAGAAGCTCGGAAGTCCGCTAGTCTATTTTTAGATTAGACCTACTCGAAGTTTAGATGGGTCTAATTTATATATTGGGCCCATCCACTATCACATATGGGTATCCGAAGAGTCAACCCGTCGAGGAGATCATGCCCTCGATAAATTACGAGAGTGCGGCAGATGTCACCAAACGACTCGAACAGCGTTTGGTTGAATCACTCACTGGTGAAACGAGCGTCAGTCGTCGCACGGTACTCGGCAGTCTTGGTGTCGCGGGAAGTGCCGCCGTTGGACTCGGGAGTTCACGTGCAAGTGCGTCACCCGGCCACGAGGGCGATGATACACACGGTAACTTCGGTTCGGTGGGCGAATACCAAGATTTGGATTTCGATCCGCACGAGTTCCTCACCGCGTTCAATACCGGAGACAGCGGGCAGGATAACGTTCCGCAGCAAGTCTACGAGGAGGATGGTCGAACCGTACGGGAGTTCGAATTCAACGCCGTCGACACAACGATCACCATCGCTCCGGGCGTCGAGTTCCAAGCGTGGGCATTCAACGGTCAGGTGCCGGGCCCCACGATCCGTGCCGTTGAGGGCGACCTAATTCGCGTTAAATTCACGAACCTAGGACGGCACGCTCACACGATCCATCCGCATCTGAAGAACCTTAACCCGCGAATGGACGGAATCCCCCAAAACGGGCCTGGTGTCCTCGAAACGGGAGAATCATTCACCTACGAATGGATTGCCCAACCCGCCGGTACGCACTTCTATCATTGCCACTCGCTCCCGCTGAAAGAACACATCCACCGCGGACTCTACGGCACGATCATCGTCGATCCGGACCCCGAACGCGTCAGGGAGAATCCACGCGACTACGTCAATTACCCCGGCCCGATTACCGACGACATGCGGACGCGGTTCGTCGAAGAGGCGAAGAGCCGGAACCACGAGTACGCCGAAAACGACGCCGTCAACGAGATGGTCATGGTGATGAACTCGTTCGACACTAACTTCGACGGCGGGAACGAGGTCTACGCGGCGAACACACGGGCGTTCGCATACGGGGTCGGTAGTACCGACGGCACCGGCAACTGGACGGCGGGCGAGACGAAGCGTCCCATCCAGATCGACAAGAACGAACGGCAACGCGTGTATCTCTCCAATGCGACTGAGTTCGACCTCATCAACTCGTTCCACACGCACTCGCAGTTCTTCGATTACTATGACCACGGGACTACGCTGACACCGACGCGCAAGACCGTAGACACGATCATGCAGACGCAGGCGCAACGCGGTATCATCGAGCTCGACTACTCGGATCACGAACCCGGGCTGTACATGTTCCACGCCCACCAATCCGAGTTCGCCGAACTCGGCTGGATGAGCTTCTTTGAGGTGGTCTAACATGGCGGATGAGACACAAAAACCGACGCCAGACGGTGGTGTATCTACTGAAAACGAGGTCACACAGCCCCTCGGACTACCGAGATGGGTCAGCGCGATACTCCCGATCGTGTTGCTCGTGCTCGTCTTGGGTGTGTTCGCGTTCACGTCACCACTCGCGAGTATTCAGAGCCAGAGTGGTGAACCGCTTCCCGACGTGACGATCACGCACACGACGCTTCCGAGCGACGAAACGGTCGTGTTACACGTAACGAACAACGGGCCCGATTCCGTGACGATAGCACAGGTCCTCGTCGATGAGGCCTACTGGAATTTTCAGGTCGAAGGAGCTGGTGGCGACCAAACGCTCGCTCCGATGGAAAGCGCACAGATCGTGATCCCGTATCACTGGAATCCGGGATGGGATCTCAACGTCGCCCTCGTACTCTCTGACGGGGCGACATTCGAGAATACGATCGTCGCTCCGAGTCAGGCACCCGGATTCAGCCTCAGTCTGCTCTGGACGCTTGCAGTCATCGGGCTGTTCGTCGGTGTGATCCCAGTCGCATTAGGGATGCTGTGGTTCCCCTACATCAAGACGATGAGCGATCGGTGGCTGCACGCCGTGCTCTTGTTCGCGGCCGGCGTCCTCGGTTTCTTGGCGTTCGACGCCGGGTTCGAGGCGTTCGAACTCGCTCAACGAGTTCCGGGCGCGTACGAGGGCAACCTTTTGATCGTCTTCGGGATCCTCGGCGCGCTCACTCTCGTTCAGGCAATCAGCGCGTGGCGCAAGGGCCGTGTTGCCGCCGGTGACAGTCGGGCGAGTAGCGGTCTCTGGATCGCATATCTGGTTGCGATCGGAATCGGCCTACACAACCTCGCGGAAGGGCTGGCGATCGGGAGTTCGTTCGCACTCGGGCGTGTGTCGCTCGGCGCGTTCCTCGTGATCGGGTTCATGCTCCACAACGTGACGGAAGGCCCGGCCGTCGTTGCACCGGTCGCCCGCGGAGAGCGTCCGTCGTTCAAGCACTTCGCTGCGCTCGGCGTCATCGCCGGTGCCCCCGTCATCCTCGGCGGGTGGATCGGTAGTCTCGCGTACTCGCCGACGATCGGAGCCTTCTTCCTCGCGATCGGGGTTGGCGCAATTTTACAGGTCAACTGGGAGATCGCGGGAATGGTTCGGGATGCAGGCGGTCGCGTGGCCAGCGCCACGAACCTGCTTGCGTTCCTGCTCGGCCTCGGAGTGATGTACGTGACCGACCTCTTCGTGGCGCTCTGAGAGGTACTATCCATCTCTGTTCCAATGGCACTCAAATTCTACAATCGACGGACGGTATTGCGACTCAGTACTGCCGCCTTGGCGACGCTCAGCACCGCCGGATGTTTGAACGGACAGTCACCGTCGACCCTGACCGTCACGATGCCCGACGATCACACGTTCGAGCCGAAGACTGCGACGATCGAAACCGGAGGGACAGTGACGTGGACGAACGAGAGCGACATCCAGCACACGGTCACAGCGTATGAAGACGAAATTCCTGCCGAGGCCGTGTACTTCGCAAGTGGTGGCTTCGAGTCAGAGCGTGCTGCGAGAAACCGGGTTACTGAGGGACTCATCGCCCCGGGAGAGAACTACGAGCACACGTTCGATCAACCCGGAACGTACGGGTACTGTTGTATTCCGCATGAAAGTTCTGGAATGGTCGGGACAGTCCTAGTGAGATGATCTGACAGGAGTATTAATAACTCAACTCACAATACTTATTAATATTTAACATAATATGGGCCAGATATCGCAGTAGAGTTAATAAATCTGTAGCGGCAAGCGGTGAGTAATGACCTCACCTGACGACGATTCCCACGACAAACGTGGCGAACCACCGAACCGAACCCACACGCACGAAGAGGGATCTCAGCATCGTCACGAGTCCGCTCAGTATGCAAAGGGTGTCGATGACACCCCCCCACCACACGGACAAGGGGATGTTGCACAGTTCTCGGTTCCGGAGATGGACTGTCCCTCGTGTGCAGGGAAAGTTGAGAACAGCGTCGAAAAACTGGACGGGATCAACAGTCTCGACCCGCAAGTGACGACGGGAACGTTGACAGTCTCATACGACCGCGAGCAAACCAGTGCTACCGAGATAGCTGATCGGGTCGAAAAAGCGGGATACACGGTCGAGGACGTCGACGAAATAACGACGAAATTCACGGTGCCCGAGATGGACTGCCCCTCGTGTGCGGGGAAGATCGAAAAGTCACTCGATAAGGCTGGAGTCACAGCATATGAGACCCAGCCAACGACCGGAACCGTCGTTGTCACGTACGATTCTTCGGAGACCGAAGAAGCTGAGATAATCAGTGCTATCGAACGTGCTGGATACGAGGTTACAGACAGTTCGAGCGACGAGTCCGAAGGTCAGAATGCGACCGAGGAACGCGAGAGCATCTGGGTGAGTCCGCGGGCACTCAAGACGTGGATCAGCGGTGGGTTCGTCGCTCTCGGTTTGCTCCTTGAATTCTTCCTCACTGGGCAGAACGTACAGATTGCGAGCCTTCTCGGCACGGAGCTGTTCGTTGCCGACGGACTGTTCCTTGTCGCCGTCGCCTTCGGGGGTCAAGAGATCCTTCGCAACGGATACTACTCGTCGCGGAATTTGAACCTCGATATCGACTTTTTGATGTCGGTGGCTATCCTCGGGGCGTTGATCGCGAGCCTCGCCTTCGGTGAAGCGCTTTACTTCGAGGCCGCCACCCTCGCGTTCCTGTTTAGCATCGCCGAGCTGCTGGAGCGGTACTCAATGGATCGCGCCCGGAACTCGCTCCGGGAGTTGATGGACCTCTCGCCAGATGAAGCGACCGTCAAGCGAGACAGTAGTACGGAGACGGTTCCAGTCGACGAGGTCGCTGTCGGTGACGTCGTCGTCGTGAAGCCGGGCGAGAAGATCCCACTCGACGGGACCGTCGTCGACGGTGAAAGCGCAGTCAATCAGGCGCCCATCACGGGCGAAAGCGTGCCCGTCGACAAGGCGATGGGAGACGAGGTGTACGCCGGTACGATCAACGAAGAGGGGTATCTCGAGGTGGAGGTTACCTCCGAAGCCGGCGATAACACGCTCTCGCGTATCGTGGAGATGGTGGAAGACGCTCAGTCGAACAAGACCGAGCGCGAGCAGTTCGTAGAGCGCTTCTCGGCGTACTACACGCCGGTCGTCGTTGCCTTCGCCATCCTGACGACAGTGGGGAGCCCGTACGTCCTCGGAACCACGTGGCCGACGGCCGTCGTCTACGGGCTGACGCTCCTCGTACTCGCCTGCCCGTGTGCGTTCGTCATCTCGACGCCCGTCTCCGTGGTGTCGGGGATCACGAGCGCTGCTAAGAACGGGGTCCTGATCAAGGGCGGCAACCACCTCGAAGCGATGGGGAGCGTCGACGCCGTCGCGTTCGACAAGACAGGGACGCTCACGAAAGGGGAGCTCACCGTCACCGACGTCGTTCCACTGAATGAAAATTCCGAAGAAGATGTCCTCCGGTGTGCGCGTGGGCTCGAACAGCGGAGCGAACATCCCATCGGCGAGGCAATCGTCGCTGAAGCCGGCAGTATGGGGGTCGACGAGCGCGATATCGATGACTTCGAAAGCATCACCGGAAAGGGAGTGCGTGCCGATCTCGGCGGCACGCCGCACTTCGCCGGGAAGCCGGGGCTGTTCGAGGAGTTAGGTTTCGATCTCTCACACGTCCATGCGACGACCGACGGGGGTGTCGTCAGGCAGACTGCCCGGAAGATCTGTGATCGGAACAACTGCCTCGATCTGCTCGAAGAGACGGTTCCGAAGCTTCAGTCGGAAGGGAAGACGGTCGTCCTCGTCGGCACTGAAGACGAACTTGAAGGTATCGTCGCCGTGGCCGACGAGATCCGCCCCGAAGCAGCGCGAACGATCGCTCGACTCAGAGATCTCGGCGTCTCACGGACGGTCATGCTGACCGGCGACAACGAGCGAACTGCTCGCGCGATCGCTGATCAAGTCGGAGTCGACGAGTACCGGGCAGAACTGCTCCCAGACGAGAAAGTGGCTGCCGTCGAGGAGCTCATCGAGGAACACGAGGGCGTCGCGATGGTCGGTGATGGCATCAACGACGCTCCAGCGCTCGCGACGGCAACGGTGGGTATTGCAATGGGCGCGGCCGGGACGGACACCGCGTTGGAGACGGCCGACATCGCGCTGATGGGTGACGACCTCGCAAAGCTCCCGTATCTCTACGAGCTCGCGAACGACGCAAACGGCGTCATCCGGCAGAATATCTGGGCCAGCCTCGGTGTCAAAGCCGGACTTGCTCTCGCGGTTCCGTTCGGGTACGTCCCCATCTGGCTCGCCGTCCTCGCCGGCGACGCGGGGATGACGATGGCCGTGACCGGGAACGCAATGCGACTCTCTCGCGTCGAACCGGAGACAGAGAACAACTGACGCTTGAGAGTCGTAATACCGGACATTACGAATTTATCAGATCAAAACGTATGAGTCAACACGGGCATGCTCACGAAGAGACGGAAGAATATGAACTAACAACCGAAACAGGCAGCAGTACGCGCCGACTTGCCCTCGTAGCGGTCGTCAATTTCCTTGGCTTCCTCGCCGAATTGGCTGGTGGGCTCCTCTTCGGTTCGGTCGCTCTCATCAGCGATGCGCTCCACATGCTATTCGACATGCTTGCGTACGCAATGGCGTTCGGCGCGAGCTACACCGCGGAACGATTCGAAGGCGGTGCTGAGTGGTCGTACGGACTCCATCGACTGGAGCCGGTTGCTGCGTTTCTCAACGGGATACTGCTCGTTCCGATGGTCGGGTACATCCTGTGGGAATCGTATCAACGGTTCCTGGACCCGGTTGAGATCGATCCGACAATGACGCTGATCATCGCCGTCGGCGGCTTGCTTGTCAACTTGGGATCGGTCTATATCGTACAAGGGGGCGAGATGAGCCTCAACGAGCGCGGCGCATTCTATCACCTTCTCGGCGATGCCGGTGGATCAGTCGCGGTGATCATTTCGACACTCGCCGTCGTCACGTTCGATTTACCTGTCGCCGACCCGGTGGCTGCCATCCTCATCGGCGTGTTAGTGCTCGTTTCGGCAGGAAAGGTACTCCGCGGAAGCACCTCAATCCTCTTAGAACGGAGCCCTATCTCACCGGATAAACTTCGAAATGAACTGACAGCTGTCGATGGCGTTGAAGACGTCGACGACATACACGTCTGGCAAGTATGTAGTCAGTTGACCGTAGCGACAGTGCGTCTTCAGTATGAGCCCACATCACTAGACCAACATCAGGCGATCCGCTCTCGCGTCCATCAGCTTCTTTCCGACCATGGAATCGATCACGCAACCGTCGAACTAGTGGGTGAGATGGAGAGGGACCCGGAGACTGCCGACAACACGAGTCACAACCACTGATTTTCAAATGACAGAGATAACGACACGGATTCAGTCTGTCGGGAGTGCAGTTGGGCTCACGTACGGCTCAACGGTTATTGGGTCGGTAATTGTCACCATCGTTGCCGCACTGCTGGGCGCATTCGGGGTCGATGTAACCGCTCGTCCATCGTTGCGCCTCGTAATGAGCACGATCTTGTTACAGGGGGTGACATTCGGAGGGCTCTCAATCCTCTATCTCAGATTCCGAGATCTCGACTTCGAATTCGTTTCGCTTTCGATTCCGGACAGGCGAGATGTTGCTGTAACCATCGGGGGGGTAGGTACACTCCTCGGATTACTCATTGTCGCATCACGCGTTATCTCCTCGCTCGGACTGGAATCAGCAGAAAACCAAGTAGTAACAGTTGGTCAGCAAAATCCGACAGCTTTTCTAATTCTCATTCCTCTATCGTTTCTGCTAGTCGGTCCGGGCGAAGAGCTGTTATACCGAGGACTGGTTCAGGGGACACTCCGAGAAACGCTACATCCAACCCGTGCAATCGTTCTTGCGAGCGCCCTCTTCGCATCGATCCATCTCTTCTCGTTGAGTGGAGAAGGGAAGCTCGTGTACGTCGGTATCGCATTCGTTCTAGCTCTGGTACTCGGTGCGACCTACGAGTACACCGATAACCTCGTTGTTCCGGCTCTGATTCACGGTGCGTACAATGCGATTCAATTCACGAGCGCGTATCTGACGGCAACAGGTGGAATGTAACTGTTTGCTATCTGTGGGTCTCAGATCTCAGTTCTTTCGACAGCAAACCCTTAGTTTGCTTGTGAAGCCCGTCCGACTGTTGCCGAACATATTCGCTTGCCTTCTCAAAAACAGGGATTCTGCAGTCCTCGTTTGTCGCGACAGCCCAATGTGTCGAATGAACCATGACGACACCTTTCGGTGCCCCCGGAACCGGACTGTCCCGGCGAGAATTTCTTGCTGCGACCGGCGTGACGGGCGTATCGGCGTTGGCGGGTTGTTCGTCGAAGACGATTAACGCGCCGACGGCGGCCACGAACACTCCGAACGAGGCACAGACATCTTCGTCAGATCTCCCCTACACCAGCCCTCCGACAGTCGTCAACGTCGACGAACAGGGCGGGTCAGTGACGATGGGGACGCAGCCGGCGCGACACGCCGTCCACCCGCTCGATTCGATGGGCGGGCCGGTCGAGTTCCCCCGCGTCTGGGCGTGGCAGGCCGACGACCACGACCCGAGCGTCCCGGGTCCGATCCTCCGGACGACCGAGGGGAACGACATGGAGGTGACGCTCGACAACACGAACGGGCGCCGGCCGCACACGATCCACTTCCACGGCGTCACCAAGTCGTGGAAGAACGACGGCGTCCCGACGTCGACCGGGATCAAAGTCCCCGCGGGCGAGAAGCACACCTACGAGATCCCGGCGAACGTTCCGGGGACGCACCTGTATCACTGTCACCTCCAGACCCACCGCCACATCGATATGGGGATGTACGGGATCTTCCGGGTCGATCCCGAGGGCTACGAGCCGGCGGACCGGGAGTACTTCATGACGATCAAAGACTGGGACTCGCGGATCCCGAAGAAGTGGGGCGGCGAGGGGAACTTCACGTACGACACGACCTCGCGGACGCCGGACGTCTTCACCGTTAACGGGAAGAGCGCGCCCCGGACGCTCCACCCCGAACAGGGGTCGCCGATCATCGTCGATCAAGGCGATTTGGTCCGCGTACACCTCGTCAACGGTGGGTACATGTCGCACCCGATGCATATCCACAACCATCGCTTCCAGCGCGTCGAAAAGGACGGCGGGGTCGTTCCGGAAGCCGCCAGACACGACATCGACGTCACGAACATCGCCCCCGCGGAACGGCACACGATCGAGTTCACGGCCGACGCGGACCCCGGGATCTACCTCATGCACTGCCACAAGGTCAACCACGTGATGAACGGGTCGTTCTACCCCGGCGGCATGCTTACCGGCGTGGTGTACCGCTCCGTCATGGACTCGGACATCTTCAGTCAGCTCATGGAGTACGCCGGCTACGAACCGAACTGACGCGATCTGACACGGACTTCTGAACCGTCCCGAAGAACTCTACAGGACGGTTCCACGCATATACAGACTCTGAGGGCAGTCACGAGGTCCGTCTCGGGGGGAACGAGAGAGACAGATAATTGTGTGTGAGTCACTAACCCCTCGCAATGACCCAGAAAGGCGGAAAAGGGGGCGCTGGTGCTGACAGACCGAAACCTCGACGAAGGTCGCTCCGCCTACTCGTCTTGGTTGCTGTCGGGATCAGTCTCCTTTCTCTGATCCCGACAGTTTCGGCCCACGGTGGCGCTGAATCGTCGGGACTCTCACAATCGCACGGGTTGGCGATCGCTGGTATCGGTGCTCTCGTAGTCGGTACGCTCATCCTCCTCAAGCGAAGGGGGCGGTTCTCGCCGAGAACCGCTCTATACGGAATTGCGGTCGGCATCGGTGTTGCTATCGCCGGCGCGATCATCTTCGAAGGCCTGGCCCCGGATCCGACGTATCAGGCGGACTCGATGCCGTTCCCGCGGTCGTGGTATCAGCCGCTCGCGATCGGAACCGGCCTGCTAGTCGTGGTCGCGAGTTTCGTCACCGGACTCGTGCGATGGACGACACGTCCCCGGTACATGGCTCTCGGCATGCTGCTCGGTGGCTGGATACTGTACCCGTATCTACTGCCCGGATTCAGCGGCTACACCAACCCGATCGGGTACGGGATCGTCCTCGCGACACCACTACTCGTCGGCTACATTCTCTGGAACGACGTTGGCACGGCACTGTCGACGATCCTTCGGGATCCGGTGGCGCGTCGGTTCGGATTCAGCGTCGGAGCCATGGTGAGCCTCTTCTTTATGGCGACGACGGGATACCTATCCTTCTTTAGTGAGGAGGGCGCTCCGCAAGAGACGACCGTGGCGGTCCTGAACGTACTGTATCAGATCGTGCGATGGCCCACCCTCGAGATCCTGCTCCCCGACGTTCCGTTTTTCATCGCGATCTCTCCCGGTGTAGTCATCGTGCTCGGACTTCTCGGCGTCCTCGTGGGGTTGAACGCGGCCGCCGTCGCTCACTCGTGGCGTCTCGATCAGCAGGCGGGAGCGACACAGAGCACGGCCGGGACGGCGACGGTCGTCGGTGCGTGTACGTGTGGGTGTTGTGGCCCCCTCGTCTCCCAAGTCGCTGTCATCGCGGCCGGCCCGACGATCGCGGCGCCGATATACTGGATCTTCGTCGATTCGGCGTCGCCGCTCAGTTCGATATTCCTGTTAGGGAGCATCGCACTGTTCACCGGAACGCTCGTGTATTCGATCGACTCCCCGACGCCCGTCCGGCAGGACGCGTCTGATCTCAGTGCGGGAGTCACCGAGTAAACATCCCGGCCACGTCGATCCACGGCTGCTGATCGTTCATCGAGACTTGTTGAACACGAAGCGCGGACCCCCAGACGTAGTAACCCGAATTAGAACGCTTCAGACGGACTGACACTGTGACTTTGGGGGCGGTACCGGACAGAACCGTTACGGACTAACGCGGAATTCGCCATGTTTCATCCCGAGGAAGTACGCGACCACCGAGAACGCGATCATCGAGGGAAGAACCATCATAAAGACGGTCGAGGGTGTCATCACAGCGGTTAGCGCGACCGTTGCGACGGCGACGATCACGGCGAGTGGAACTACCGAACGCAGGAAATCGAATTCCATGGAGGTAGTAGTGTCTGGACAGGATTAGTCCTTTAGAAACAGAAGCGATGCGGATCCGGGTGGCGACCTCAACGATCGGATCGACGGTGCTCAAATGATAGATAGCTACTCTTTACACCGTATCGGTAGGCTCGGATCCGCGATCGTTTGGAGGCCGTATCCCTTACCTGAGTAGCTTCCGCCGAGTGTTTACGGCGAGCAACCCACCGCTGGCAATAACCGCAGTCGCTGCCGTCAGCGGATTGAAGAACCCGACGGCCAACGCCACGAGTGCGATACCGTTGTAGGAGAACGCGAGGAGATTGTTCTGTTTCACGCGACGGCGGGCCGCTCCCGCAAGGTCGAACGCGGTTTCGACGGAGCGGATGTCGTCGTCGACAATCGCAACATCGGCGGCGTCGGCGGCCAACGCCGTCCCGCCGCCCAGCGAGATGCCGAGGTCGGCGGCGGCGAGCGCCGGCGCGTCGTTGGTACCGTCACCGACCATCGCAACCTGCCCATCAGATTTGAGCCGCCGGATCGTCGCCGTCTTCCCCTCCGGCGGAACCGTCGCAAAGACGTGCATCACGGCGTCGTGTCGCTTGAAGAAGTCTGTCGCCTCCTCGTCGTCGCCGGTCAGGACGACGATCTCCGTGCCTCGTTCCCCGAGCCGAGAGACGGTGTCGTCCCAGCCCTCTCGCGGCTCGTCCCCGACGACGATCAGTCCCTCTGCCGTCCCGTCACGACCGACGACGACCGGAAGCTGTCCGAATCCCTGAGCGTCGGCGACCCGAGACCGGATGTCGTCGCTAACGGTCCACCCCTGTTCTGCGAATAGATCGAGGTTCCCGACGAGGTACGACGTGTCGCCGATCACGCCTTCGATACCCGACCGATGGTTCGTGAACTCGCGTATCTGACCGACGCCTTCCGTTCCGACCGCGTCATCTTCCGGGTCCGGCTGAGCCGCTGCGGCGTCGCCATCGTCACTCCCGGCGAACGCCGTCGTGATAGCGTTCGCGGCGGGGTGTGACGCCCGTTGTTCGAGTGCGGCGACAGCGTCGAGCAGCTCGGGGGGCGCGTCCGCTTCGATCACCTCCATCTCCCCAGTTGTGAGTGTCCCCGTCTTATCGAAGACGACGATATCGACGTCGCGGAGCCGTTCGAAGACTGTTTCGTCGAAGATGATGATCCCGCGCCGGAGCGCACTGGAGAGGCTCTTCGCGACCGACAAGGGCGTCGCAAGTCCGAGGGCCCACGGCGAGCCGGCAAGGATGATCAACAGCACGAGGAGGAGGGCATCTGGCAGGCCCATCCCAAATGCGAGTACACCGACGCTGCCAACCGCGACAGCGGCTCCGACGACGAGGAAGACGGCGTACGACGCGAGTTGGTCGGCGTGGCGTTGGACGCCGTGAGTCGCGCTCTGTAGGTCCCAGACGGCGGTCGTTATCCGGTCGATACTACTCGTTACGTCTGGGCCGACACGGACCAACGCTGCACCGTCCGTCACGATCGACCCCCCGATCACGTCGTCTCCGGCGCGTTTGAGCACCGGAAGCGATTCACCTGTCACGATCGCTTCGTCGACGGTACAGCTGTCTTCAACCAGTTCACCGTCTATTGGAACACGTTCGCCCTGTCGAACGAGCACGACATCCCCTGTATTGAGATTCTCCACGCGAACTTCCTCAGTCTCTCCGTCCGAGTCGTACGTTCGTGCACTCTTGACCTGTGATATGGTGAGCTCAGTGAGACGATCAAGTGCCCGCTGTTTGATTGACGATTCGTAGAATACCATCGCGGTAACCGCGGCCGTGACGATGATCGCGAGATCATAGAAAATGTCGTTTTGCCCGAGGATAACGGCAGCCGTACTGTACGCGTACGCGCTGATGGCGGTGAGCGCGACCAACAGATCGGTGTTCGGGCGTCGCATTTTGAGACTGATATACGCGCCACGCAACACTGGCAGACCGGTAAAGACGAGAATGATACCAGTCATCACGAAATACAGTCGGAGGAATACGAATGCCCCTTGGCTGTCTAACCGAAATGCGCCCTCAAATATTTCGAGCACTTGCCAGTCGAAAATCGACGCGAGCTGCGCTGGATAGAGGATCGCAACATATGGGACCAACAGAAACGCACCGAAGAGGAACCCAACGGAGTATCGCATCCCCAAGAGCTGGTCGTCTCGGCGCTTTCGAATCCCACCCATCTCCCGTGATCGACGTGTCGTGCCACCGGCCTCTCCCACGTCTGATGAGGCATCCTCACGGAGATACGCCGTGTACCCCAGAGTGCTCAACGCCTCGCGCAACGATTCCTTCGAAGCAGTGTCTGGATCGTGTTCAACTCGGATCGTCTCCGTGACGTAACTCGCCTCGGCACTGGTCACTCCCTCTTGTTTCTCGGCGAGAGATTCAAGATACGCCTCACACGTCGCGGAGTACATGCCGTCGATCCGGAGAAACGTCCGAGAACGATGCTGATCAGTAGGAACCGCGTCTTCCTCTTGGTCGATCCCGTTCTCAGTTGTCTGGGTGGTATCGAGGGAATCGGGAGCTCCAAGCGTCGTGTACACATCTTGGCACCCACTTGAACAGAATGACCGCTCACTAACAGTCTCGAATGTGGAAGATTGAATCACACGACCACACAAGTCACAGTTGCCAGTCATATCACAGTATCGGTGAGTCCGTCTGTCTGTCTGATATCAGATCGGTATAAATAGAGATGATGGTACACCCTTTGTTTCCCAAAGTGGTCAAGTGGTAGAGTATCAATCGCTTATACCTCGGTACGCAGGTCGTGTTTATGTTGTTGTTGCTCTCTCCTACTCAGACACACTCTGTAGTAAATATCGTGTCGATCGATGATATCCACGCCTATGCAGTACATCCTGTCGATATTATAATATATAGGAGGACTCAAAAAACATAAATAATAGTATGTTTTAATAACGAAACGAAGGCACGCATCAAATCTATCCTCCGAGATTGTGGGAGTTGCCACAGTTTCGGAGGATAGGCCAGTTTCAGGTCGAATTAGCATCAAGTCGTGGTGATTCTCAGCGGTCGGAGATCGATTTTGAATCCTTACTCTCGAACTACCGGACTAGCGTACGAAATTGCGTGAATTTTGGCGCTGCTGAATACGGTTGGCACTCTTGAGCGGCGGACCCAGCGAGAGCTCAGCCGATTAGTCGTGCGGGATCAACGCCGAGGCAACAAGCTCAACACACTCACCCGCAGTCAACACTGGTGCGTAGTCCATCTCTCCGTCGACACCTGCTTTCAGCAGGAAATCGGTGAGCCGCCAGATATTGTACAAGAGGACCGCAAACACGAAGTAGAACAGACGAACACGGTAGTCTTTCGAGGAGGTCTTCGCGAGAAAGTCGCCCTTGATCGATTTGTACTCGCTCTCGATTTGCCACCGGCGACTATACCGTTTACAGAACGCTTCTGCTTCCTCGGGACCGACTCGTAGATTCGTCGCGAAGACGGCCGTTCCCTCTCCACTCGTCGACGGCACGTACAGGAGCCGCATTGGATGCGATCCAGATTCCACATGGACAGAAGCCGACTCAACAGCCACCTCTTGGTCGTCTTTCTCCATTTGTTCGAGTACATCCTGTTCGGAGCTGGAGACTCGCTTCGGAATGAGGTAGTTCACATCGAGGTTTGAGAGCGTCTGGAGCACTTGTATCGAATCGAACTCTCGATCACACAGCACTGTCTCGATCGGAACGTGTTCTTTCGCTCGTCGAACCAGTCGCCGCACAGTGCGATGAATCTGATTCGACGAGTTCTCATCCCACTCAGAACTCTCTCGCACTGGTTCCACGGCAAGAACGAGTGGGATATTCTGTCCGATGATCGAGAGTGTCGCAAATTTGAACGCTCGACCGTCTCTATCCTTGGTCCCGCTGACCATCGGCATTCCTTCGACCTCTCCGTAATAGGGAATAGTTGTGATATCGATCGCGGCCGTGACTGGACGCCGGAACGATGCTTTAGAGGCGATCACGGAGAGTAAGCGATCCGTCGTCTCGTTAAATCCGCTTACGAGCTCTTCGGGATCGAACTGTTTGACTGCGCGGAGATGAGTATCACCGTGGGGACCGTACTCTTCACCACGACGATATTGGAAGCGAGGTGCTCCCTGCGCGGTGCCACAGTGAACCATCCCCATGAACGTCTGTAACTCGAAAAATTGTGTGTCCTCGTACGAGGCGTTGGACGCCCGACCAGAGTCGAAGTGTCCATAGGCGTGATCACGTGCGAGACGCGTCGTCTGAATGATCTTTTCCTGTGAGAAGGATTTGTCTTCCACGGAGTCTGCGGCTTCCTCAGTATCCTCACGATCTCTGCCTTTGGCCGAACCTCCGACGCTGAGATGTCGCGATCGTGGATTTCTTTGACAACAAAATGGGCGGCAGCGTGGACATATTCATGGACTGTATCGTCGAACCGGTTCCGCCACGCCCGCGAGAACGCTGATTCATCGGGCACTCGACTAAACCCGAGGATGGTCGCCACTTCCGGTTGTCGGGTGAGTCGTCGAGTGAAGTTGGCGTATGAGTCACCCGTTATTTCCATGAACACGAACGAAAGCACCATCGCGCGAAAGGAGAGTGGCGCAGGATGCCACGCTGGATACCCGTCTTCGATCGTGTCTATCGAGTGATTGAGGTTTTCGAGCGCGGTAACGAGATCGGTTTCTTTGAGTTTGTTCCGGATGGTAATCCCAAGCTGGTAGGATTCACACAAAGAGCGCATTCAAGAAGTCTCAGTATGAAATAAACAGTTAAACGTACTCATACAGTATCCGGAGAAGGTTACGAAATGAATGCTAGAGATCTCTTCTCAGATGTACTTCACTCGTCCCGGAGCGATATCCGTAGGGCTATTTCAGCAACATTCCCGCCATACTCCGCAGTACGAATTATACTATCAAGCACACGGGTCAAAACGTAGGCCTCTTCTAGAGTATGGTCAAGTAATGTACGATCCAAGTTCCTCGCTGCTTGGACGACGTGCTCACAGTCCTCGAGCGCTGAGTGTGCCATCCCTGTCGTCCCTCCGTTTATTACCGCACCAGAAGCGTCTTCGACGACCTGACGAGCATTCTCACCGATCGCTCTCGATTCGGTCACTAACTCCTCGGAGATGATATACTCGGTCCGTTGGACGCACCGCGCGATCTTGGCCGCATGATCCGCTATTCGTTCAAATTGGCGTGCCGTGCCGTAGTACTCGAATAGCTGTGGCCGAGTGATTCCGAGCTGGTCAAGTTCTGTTAGATCTAGAAGCGATCGATTAAAATGGCGTGTGATTAGCCGGAAGATACGATCGGCTTCGTCATCCCGAGTGATGATGTGTTCTGATTCAGTCGTCTCCCCTGCAAAGAAATCCATTGCGGCCTCATACATCGACAGTGCGATATGTTTTAGCTGAATAGTGGATTGACGGATCGAGACGTCGCTGGCATCCAACATTCCCTGTACGGTTACACAGTGAGTCGATTCTTCGGAGATCTCAACACCCGTGAGACCGCGAGCACAGGTGTTGATCGCTCGCCGCTGTTCGGCGGTGAATTCCTCCGAATTTCGGAGGCGTATCTGCTTAAAACCTGCCGAGTACGCGGCAAGTAACATGCGCTTGGCAACTTCTGGGGTAGTGTCGTCGAGTGCGATGTCGGTCGTCGCAAGTTCACTATGTTCCTTCTCGTTCCAGCGGACGACAAGAGAACCGTCATGATGTGTGTAGAGATAGGCAGTATTGCCCGCTTCGATATCGTGGTTGTTCGCCCATTGAACGGGAATAGAAACAGTGTATGTCCCACCACCAACTTTTTGAATTTTTCTCGTTTCCATGGTCAGTAGATCAGTTCGGGATTACTGTCGACGAGATAGAGAGTTCTAGCGGCGATATTGACGCCGTGGTCGGCGATTCGTTCGAGATCTCGAATCGTGAGCAATAACCGTGATACGTCGTCCATCACCTGTTCGACGTCCCAAGGGGTCCCCTCCCCGCCGGGCGCCTGTCGCTCGATGAGGTCGCGAACGACACGTTCGCTCGCACTGTGACAGAGCGTGTCTATTTCGTCGTCACGTTCGACAATTTCATAGCAGGCTGCCGCATCCTCCGTGACGTACGCTTCGACCGCATCTGTGACCAGCGTGTGGGCATCCGCACCGATATCGGACACATCGATATCTGTGTCATACTGGTGGTCAGCAGCCACCGTATAGCGCCCCAGATTTGCCGCCAGATCACCGGTTCGTTCGAGGTCGGTGAGGATCTTGAACGAGGCCGCGATAAACCGAAGGTCGCTCGCAACCGGTTGCTGGAGAGCGAACAGGTCGATACACTCCGATTCGAGATCGAGATAGCGCTGGTTGACTTCCTCGTCGCCGTCGATCACGGCTCTAGCGACATCAGTGTCTGCATGTTCGAAGGCGTACAGACTCCGATCGAACCGGGACAGTACCAGCTCTCCCATCTCTTGGACGTCCATCCGGAGGTCTTCGAGGGACTCCTGGTACTCTCGACGTGGCATACTATTACCCGAACTTCCCCGTGATGTAGTCTTCGACGCGCTGTTCCTCGGGATCCTCGAAGATCTTGGTGGTGTCGTCGTACTCGACGAGCTGTCCGCCGGTAAGGAACACCGCGGTCCGGTCGGAAATGCGGGCCGCCTGCTGCATGTTGTGCGTGACGATGATCACCGTGTACTCCTCGGCGAGGTCGTCGATGAGGTCCTCAATCTTTGAGGCCGCGACGGGGTCGAGCGCCGATGTCGGCTCGTCCATGAGAATAACTTCTGGGTCCGGCGCGATGGACCGTGCAATACAGAGCCGCTGTTGTTGACCGCCAGAGAGGTCGAGCCCCGAGGAGTCGAGCTGGTCTTTCACCTCGTCCCACAGCGCCGCGGCCTTCAGCGACTCCTCGACACGCTCGTTGACGTCGCCGTCGTATCCCTGAATCTTCAGGCCGTACGCCACGTTCTCTCGGATGGACTTCGGGAACGGATTCGGCTTCTGGAACACCATCCCGATCTTCCGACGCAACGCGACCGGGTCAACATCCTCGTTGTACACGTTCTTGCCGCCGAACTCCACGTCGCCTTCTACCCGGCAGACATCGATCATGTCGTTCATCCGGTTGAGACACCGAAGGAACGTCGACTTTCCACAACCAGAAGGCCCGATCAGCGCGGTCACGTCGTGCTTGTGTATCTCCATCGAAACGGATTCCAACGCCTGTTCGTCGCCGTAGTAGACGTCCAAGTTACGCGATTCGATGACCGTGTCTCTGGTACCGAGGGGGACATCTCGCGGCGTTTCGTCGCCGGTTTCGATCGTCGTCTGGATCTTCGGGGAAGTGTCTGATTCGCTCATGTGTTAGTTCTCACGTGCGTACTTGTTTCGGATGATGATCGCTGTCGCATTCATCAGTAACATCAGGATAAGCAGCACCACGGCCGCGGCCGGGACGACCCCGTGGCGGAACTCAGGCTTCGCGTTCGCCGACGCGGCGAAGATCTGTAGCGGGAGCGCCGTCCCGCTGGAGAACAGCCCGCTGGGCGGGCTATACGTCGTCGTGGCGATCGCGATGATGACGAGCGGCGCGGTCTCGCCGATCGCCCGCGCCAGCGCGAGGATGGTCCCGGTGAGGGTCCCGGGAATCGCCTCGGGTAAGACGACCTCCCTCAGCGTCTGCCACCGGCTCGCGCCCATCCCGTACGATCCCTGTCGGAGGTCGTCGGGAACGGACCGCAGCGCCTCTTGGGTCGAGACGATGACGATCGGGAGGATAAGCAGCCCGAGCGTCCCCGACGCAGAGATGACGATGCCGGTTCCGAACCCGAGCGTCCGCCGGAACAGCGCGAGCCCCAACAGTCCGTACACGACCGAGGGGACGCCGGCGAGATTCGAGATGTTCACCTCTAAGAGCGTCGCAAGTCGCCCGCGAAGCCCGGTGTCCGGGGCGTACTCCTCTAAGTATATCGCCGCGCCGATCCCGACCGGGAACGCGAGAACCGCCATGAACCCGACGATGATGATCGATCCGACGATCT
Organism: Halorubrum sp. FL23; assembly: GCF_052439115.2. Taxonomy (NCBI): domain Archaea; kingdom Methanobacteriati; phylum Methanobacteriota; class Halobacteria; order Halobacteriales; family Haloferacaceae; genus Halorubrum; species Halorubrum sp. FL23. The sequence goes on along the minus strand of NZ_JBQVRO020000014.1, from coordinate 38,317 downwards.
GCGGATAGACGCCGGCGTTGCTCGCGTTCAGCCCGTCCCACGACTCCAGGAGGAGCGTCGGCGTGAGAAACGTATCCGGGTTCTCGATCTCGAGCCGCTCCACGATTGCGGCGCCGATCAACGTGCCCCCGATAAGGACGAACGGGCCCGCGAGACCGACACGGCCCTCCGGATTCGTTCGGACAGACCGCGCGATGACGTAGCCCGTGGGAACAACGAACGCCGAGAAGAGAACGACCAGCAGCGAAGTGTTGGCCCCGGTCGCGATAGACGCCACGGCGACGGCGAGACCGCCCGCGGCAACGACTCCTCCGGCAGTGGCGCCGGTGCGACGACCGCGACGGGACGCAGTCAGCCAGGCGACAAGGAGCGCCGCCGGGACCGTGACGAGACCGAAGTACATGATCCACTCCGCGGCAATCCCGAGCGGCTCGCTGATCGGGCCGTCTACCAACGCCGCGACGCCGATACCGACGAGGATTGACACGGGGATGAGCGGTCCGGTGTACGTCCGGTCGTCCGTCGTCCGATCGTACGCCAGGACGAGCACCGGGGGAAGCGACACGAAGAGGAGGTAAATGAACACGTCGTAGGGACTGAGCGAATCGACGACGGCGTACGTGACGAGGCTCAGGAGGAGCCCGCCGTACACTGCCGCGAACGCCTTCGCGTTCGCCGTCCGCACCGCCGGCCTTCGACGGGCGTACAGCGTGAACGCCGCGGTCGGCGCCACGAGGGTCCCGAAGTAGGCGAGGAACCATGCGGACGACGCGGTCGCCGGCCGGAACGCGTCGTTCGATATCTGCGCGAACAGCACGAGCAGCGAGACGATTCCGACGAGCGTCGCCGCGACGAGAGCGACCTCGAAGAGCTGTCCTTTCAGCTGCTGGAGTCGGAGTTGCGTGCTTTGCCCGAGTTGGTCGCTGATGGTGTCTTCGGTTGGCATATTAGTACTCCTCCCGGAACCGCCGTCTGACCAGTTCGGCGAGGACATTCATCGTCAGCGTGATCGCGAACAGCGTTAATCCGAGCGCGAACATCGCCTCGTAGGTGGGGCCGCTCCCGTACGAGTCGGCGCCGGCGATTTGGACCATCGCCGCCGTGATGGTCTGGCTTGATTCCGCGAGGTTACGGAGGACGTTCGGGAAGTACGGCATCTGCGGGCTCATGCCCATCGCCATCGTGACGGCCATCGTCTCGCCGATGGCCCTCGAGATGGCGAGCACGTACGAGGCGACGATACCGGAGGTCGCCGACGGGACGACGATCTTCGTCGAGACGTCGAACTTCGTCGACCCGAGCCCGTACCCGGCCTCTCTGAGGCTGTCCGGAACCGCGCTCAGCGCGTCCTCGCTGATCGACGAGACCATCGGGATGATCATGATCCCGACGACGATGCTCGCCGACAGCGCGTTGAACGTTCCGAGGGACGGCATAACGAACGTGAACTCCGAGAGGACCGGAACGCCCGGCGGAATAATCTGCGCGGAGAACGGAAGAAACGCATCGATCATCGGCGTGACGTACACGAGCGCCATGTAACCGTAGATAACGGTCGGCACGCCAGCGAGGATCTCTAAGGCGGGTTTCAGTATCGACCGCGCCGTATCGCTCGCGTACTCGCTGAGGTAGATCGCCGCTGCCAAGCCGATCGGCAACGCGATGATCGCCGAAAAGATCGTGACGATGAGGGTCCCACTTATCAGTGGGAGTACGCCATAGTTGTTCGCGATGACCGGACTCCAACTTGTTCCGGTAAAGAACGTGAGCGGCGAGATCTGAGACCAGAACGAGAGCGCTCGTCCCGACAGCGCCAAGATGATCCCGACGGTTACGAGTATCGTCAGGGCGGCGCACGCTGCGATCAGGCGGCCGTAGAGCCGTTCTTTGCGAACGACGAACCCGCTCCGTTGGAGCGATCCGGCCTCGCCCCCCTGTTCATTGCTCATGTGTATTATAAAATGTAAGGTGTGTACTCGGCGTTCCTGTTCGGACTCTACGCGCTGTACTCGTACTCGCCGGCGATCGCCTCTTCGAGGGCAGTCAGGTTGTCCTCGACCATCTGTTCGCTGGCCGGGACGTAGCCAATGTCTTCAGCGATGTAGTCCTCGTCAGCCTCGTTGATGTAGTACTCGATGAACTCCTGGAGGTGATTCTTCTCTTGGATCTTACCCATGTGGCCGTAGGTGAACAGCGGCCGGGCTAGCGGGTAGTTCCCGCTCTGTGCGCCTTCGAGGCTCGGCTCGACCGGGTCGCTGCCGCCCTCGCTGAGGCTGAGCGCCTTGACCGAGTCCGGGTTGTTCGTGTAGTACGCGAACGGGAGGTAACCGAGCGCGTACTGGTTACCGGCGACGCCCTGCGCGATCAGGTCGTCCTCCTCTGTCCCCTCGAAGTCCTCGCGAATCTCTTGGTCCGCCTCAGTCTCGCCGATGACCGCCTCGATGAAGTAGTCGTACGTCCCCGACGTGCTCGCCGGCCCGTAGAGGTCGAACGGCTCGTCGGGCCAGTCGGAGTTGACGTCCGCCCACGTCTCGGGCGCGGTGTCCGGCGACCAGATCGTCGCGAGGTCCTCCAGCGAGATCGAGTCGATGAAGTCGGCCTCGTTGTTGACAACGACGGTGAGCGCGTCCTGCGCGAGGAAGAACTCGACCGGCTCGATGCCGTTATCGCGGCACTGCTGGAGCTCGTCCTCTCCGATCGGTCGGCTCGCGTTGTTCATGTCGCTGTCGCCGGGAATGAACACGTTGTTAAACCCGCCCCCGCTGCCGTCTCGGGTGAGATTGAAGCTCACGTCAGGGTTCTGCTCGGCGAACTGCCGGGTGACCTCCTGAGCAACCGGGTACACCGTACTACTCCCGGAGATCCGAATGTCTCCGGAGAGACTTTCGGAGCCACCATCGTTCCCGTCCCCGGAGCCGCCATCGTTCCCGTCCCCAGAGCCGCCGTCGTTTCCATCCCCGGAACTGCCGTCGGACCCATCGCTATTTCCACCGCCTCCACCGTCACTATTCGAAGTACAGCCAGCGAGAGTGAGCGCCCCAGCAGCACCAGAGGACACGAGGAATTTCCGCCGCGATACTAGGTCGGACAGACGCTCCGAATCAGGCGTCATCATTTAGGCGAATGCTGACCGCCTAATAAAACCTTAATATGAGTTATATATCGGATAGAATAGTTGAACGTATATCTCATTCTAGAATGTATCGAATGTATTGCTATATAGCCATAGTTCCGACTACAGTACTCACAGCTGAGATAATTGGCAAGAGATAGATAAGATGGGCTCAACTCCCACACAATGGCTACTGTGGCAGAATTCACCGGCCGATCCTCTCAATTCCCCATTGGTAAAGTGTTTGCTGAGTATCCAACGGTGGACGTTGAGATAGAACAGCTGAAACAGAGCGATACGTCCACCAGTATCTACTTTTGGTTGAGCACACAGTCAACTCTACCAGCAGTATCTGAATTATCAGAATATGGTATTTTTGACTCTGTGAAACTTCTTGATACACTCACCGATAAGTCCCTCTACTCCGCACGCTTGAACAATGACCACGAGAGTATCTGTGTCGGGATCACAAAGGCAGCTGTCGAGTTCGAATCAGCAAAAACGATTGCAAACGAATGGACATTTCGACTTCAAGCCGAATCGGCTGAACAGCTTTCCACATTTCAAGCGTACTGCCAAAAGAACGATTTTGGAGTTCGACTGACTCGCTTCCCGACCCAAATTCAGATATTCAATTCCCAAGAGTACAATCTCACAGATAAGCAGCGCGAAGCTTTAGCACTCGCATACACGGAGGGCTATTTTGAGACGCCTCGACAAATCACTCTCGAAGAACTCGGTGAGTTATTGGGTATTACCCAGCAGGCGGTGCTAGCGAGACTACGGAATGGAGAGAAGAACATCCTCGAAAGCACAATCGTCCTTTCCGTAAACTCTGAGTCTATTTGATAGTATTCACGTCGCCCGACGGCCGTGGACATCTGTGAGTCGCCGGCGTTCTGTGTACCAGAGTGGCTCCGAGCCCGGTCCGACAACTCTGTCATTCATTCTCTTCTGCTCATCTGTCCAAACCGAGTGGGTGGCTCCTTCCGACACGAACCGTCAGCATGTGAACGACCGCATCTGGTTGCGTCGCGAGGTTGAAGGCGTGACCCGTGGCAGGGTCGTATAGGGAGCTACCGTCAGTCGGAATTAACAATATATCGATGGTCGTGATGGATCAGTCGTCGTTCGTCGGTCGGTCGCTCACGTCAGCCGTCACCTCCCCGAGACTACCGGTCGTGTATCCTCGCCAGTCGTACCGGTCTTGGAGATACAACGCGACCTTCACCAGGGCGAGCAGCACCGGTACCTCGATAAGCGGGCCGATAACGGTGGCGAACGCGACGCCGGAGCCGACACCGAACACCGCGACGGCGACAGCGATCGCGAGCTCGAAGTTGTTTGAGGCGGCGGTGAAGCCGATAGCCGTCGTCGTCGAGTAGTCGGCACCGATTCCACGGCCCATGCCGAAGCTGACGAAGAACATCACCACGAAGTAGATCGTCAGCGGCACCGCGATCAGGAGGACGTCGCTCGGCTGCGCGACAATTCGCTCGCCCTGCATCGCGAACATCACGATCACCGTGAATAGCAGCGCGATCAGCGTCAGCGGGCTGATCGTCGGTTCGAACGTCTCCTCGTACCACTCGATGCCCTTCGTCCGCGTGCCGACGAACCGGGAGATGATGCCGGCGGCAAAGGGGATTCCGAGGAAGATCGCGATCGCCTCGAACACCTGCATCGGCGTGATGTCGAACGCAGAGATGCCGGCGACGAGCGATTCCATGCCCAGGAGCGGCGGGAGGAACAGCGCGAAGAACCAAATGTACACGCCGTACGTGAGGATCTGGAACACGCTGTTGAACGCGACGAGCCCCGCGGCGTACTCGTTCGACCCCTCCGCGAGTTCGTTCCAGACGAGTACCATCGCGATACAGCGGGCCATCCCGATGAACACGAGCCCGAGGAAGAACTCGGGGCGAGCGGGCAGGCCAGGGACGAGCCCGCTGAAGAAGACGACCGCCAACCCGAACATCAGCGTGGGACCGATGAGCCAGTTCTGGACCAGGCTCAGCCCGAGTACCTTCACGTTCTTGAACACCGCGGGGAGCTGACCGTAGTTGACCTTCGCGAGCGGCGGGTACATCATCAACACGAGCCCGATCTCCACGAGATGGAGGTCCTGAATCGGCCCGGTCACCGACGGCGCGACGTAGCCGAGGCCGATTCCGATCGCCATCGCGCCGAAGATCCAGACGGTGAGGTACTTATCAAGGAAGTCCATCGAACGCGGATCCCCGCAGGCCTCGCAGTCGCAGTTCGGCCCGTGCTCGTGAGCGGCGCCGCTCACGACGCCGTCACCTCCGTCGCGTCGGGTGAGTCGGACGGAGAGCGATACCGGTGTGTAGATGGATAGGTGCTCATAATTGGTGTGTCGACAGCAGCGGTTACTCTTCGGCGGCGATCACGTCGAGTTGGACATCCGCACCGCCGGGCAGCGAGCAGACGCCGACGACGGTCCGCGGGGGAAGCTCGACGTCGTCGAACCGGGACTCGTACACGTGGTCGATCGCCTCCGCGGCGCTCGGATCCGTGAGCTGAATTTCGAGCTTCATCACATCGCCGAACGTCGCGTTTCGGTTGTCGGCGAGCGCGGCTTCGAGGTTGTCGAGCGCGGTCGAGAATTGCTCTTCAATTGAGTGATCACTCAACACTTCGCCGTCGATCTCGGGGAGAATCCCCTCGAAAAAGCGTAGGTCAGACGAACCCGTTCGCTTCCCGAACGCACCGATGTTGCCCGTACCCTCGCGCTGACGCTTGCTCTCCTCGCTTAGTGCGGGATCGATGTTCATCTCGGTACCCTGCTCCGCGTCCGAGTCGATCTCGGCTGTCTGTTGTCCCATAATAGATGAACAGTTATTCATATATTAAAACTCTTCGGAGCTACTCGGGAATTGAGACAGGGTAGTAGTCTCGAAGCACAGAGAACAGTTCCTCGGCTAGCACTACAGAAATCGCGTGAGAAACGGACCGACAGCCTATCACGGATATCATGACCCGAATCGGAACGGAAACGGTCGCCCGGTGATGCGGTCGATTACTCCGAGTACGATTCGGTCACGGACACCGCATCGACGGACAGGAGTCGTCTCGCGTCGCCGATGAACGCTCGGAGTCGCCGATCGCGTTCTCGCGAGGGTTCGGTTGCGGTGATCGAGACGGCGAGACGGCCGTCGGACACCGTCGTCTCGGCGTCGAGTCCGTGGAGCTCGCGGAGCCCGTCGACGCGCTCGTGACCCGTGACTCGCCCGACGACCGAGAGGTCGTACTCCAGCGTCACGCCGGCGAGCGAGTGGTTGTAATCGAGGTGTACGGTCTCGTCGTCGACCGACTCGATCACGCACTCGCGGCCGGCGACGGAGACGGTTCTACCGGCCTCGCGTCGGTCGGCCGGGACGAGCGAGGTCTGTACCGTTTCGCGCTTGTTCGGGTCGCGCTCGCCGAACGCGTCGTCCGGCTCCACCGTAACCGTCGTCGACCCGCCGATCCCGACCGTCCGTATCGCCTCCTCGACCGGTTCGAACACGTGTCCCTCTCCGAGCACGATACCGATCGGTCCGTTGGCGTCGAGACCATCGATGTCGGCGGCCTCTGCGGTCGCGGGGTCCGTGGTGTCCACGACGTGCCCGCTTTCGACGGCGCGAGCCGTGTATTCGATCCGGACGAAATCCCCGTCCGTGAGTGCGTCTGCGTGGTCCGTGCTCGTCATTCTGGGGCGATGTTCATCGGTTTGAAGCTCATTTCGTCTTTCACCTCGCTCTCGCCGAGGCGTCTAATCCGCCCTTTCCCGTACTTGTAGCCGGGATTGGGGTTGGCGGGATCGAGGTACGCCGGATTGACGTCGTTGTTGACCTGGTCCGGGTACAGCCAGTAGGTGTACGCCAAGCCTTCCGAGACGGCCTGCCCCTGTGCCGCGTCGTCGGGATCGACGACGTAAGCGACGGCGGTGAAGCTGCCTTCGGTGTTCTCGCCGTGTATGTTGAAGACGTCGTCGTTGACGATTTCGACGAGATCGCCGGCTTCGATCCCCCGGTCGGCCGCGTCGTTGGGGTGGAGCTGGAGGATGTTCTGCGGGAAGCGTTTCTGGACGTACTCCAGTCGCTGGTGGGTGTACATGTTCTGCCAGAGATGCTGGAGCCGGCCGTTCGTCACCCAGATCTCGTCCTCGCCGGGACTGAGCTGTTCGTAGACGTCGCCGATCGTCGTCCCGTCGTCGGGGTCGACGACCCGGTCCCAGTCGACGCGCTGGAGGATCGCTTCGCCCGTACTCGTGTGGAACCGGTGGTCCATGACCTCGCGTTCGCCGTCCGGAGCGTGAATCCGGGGCGTCCCCTGCACCTCACCGTTCTCCTCGTAGATCGGTTGCTGGACGCCCTCCTCGACGGTCTCCATGTACTCCGCCGGCGTCATGTCGTTCGCTTCGGCGGCGGGCGCGATCCCTTCGAGCGAGTGGTCGCCACCGGCGCCCGGATACTCTTCGGCGATCAGGTTGAAGATTTCCCGGGAATTCTCCCAGTCCATGTCGTCGGCCCCGAGTCGTTGGCCCATCATCGAGAAGATCTCCCAGTCCTCTTTCGCGCCGGAGGGGCCCTCCATGAAGCCCTGGTACTGCCGGAAGCGACGTTCGCCGTTCCACCGGTGATAATCGCCGCCCTCGCCGGATTCGACCGCCGTCGCCGGGAGGACGATGTCGGCGTATTGGGTCGTCGTGTTGGCGTACAGCTCCTGATGGGTCACGACCATGCCGCCGTTCTCGATGCGCTCGCGGAACGCGCGTTCGATCTCGTCGATGTCGGCGGTCTGCGGCTGCGCACCGCTGGTTCGGTCCCGTATCGCGTTCCGGAGGTCTTGGGTCGCGTAGGAGTGACGGGCCGGATCGTTACCGATGACGTGCCAGTGTTTGATCTCGCCGTCTCTGACGCGTTCCACGGTGTTCGGTGGGACTGTTACGTCTTCGACCTTCTCGCCGTCGAAGGTCTGCGTCGAACGCTCGGCGATGGCGTCGCCCTCGGCCCCGTTCGTCCAGAAGCCCTCCTGATGCCCCCCGGCGCGAGTGATGCCGGTCCCGGGTCGACCGACGCTGCCGGTGATGAGCGTCAGGTTCGCCATCGCGCCGGTGTTCTCGTGGGACCAGCCCCAGATGAGGCCCTTCTCCAGCATGAACAGCGTGTTCGTCTCCTCGGCGCCGGGCTGGGCGATGAGCTCCGCGGCCTCGCGAATCTCTTCGGCCGGGACGCCCGTCGTCTCGGCGGCGTTTTCAGGGGCGTACCGGGGATCGTCGAGGAGGTCGTAGTACTCGTCGGGTGTCAGGCCGAACTCCTCCTGATACCACCCTTCTTCGTCGATCGTCTGGCGGTCGTCCATCAGCCACTCCTCGATGAACCCCTCGTCGTGCCAGCCCTGATCGACGATGTGGCGGGCAATAGCGTTCAAGAGGATCGGGTCCGTCGCCTCGTTGATCTGTAAGTGGATTCCGCCGTTGTTCTCTGCGTAGTTCGCGGTGAACTTCTTACGGGGATCGATAAAGACGATATCGGCGTCACCCTCCTCGTTTATCCATTTGCTGAAGATGACGTCTTGGTTCTCCTTGGGATCGGCCCCCGCCAACACGATCGTGTCGGCTTCGGCGGCGTCCTCGTAGGCGTAGGACCACTGTGCGAGGCCGGCGTTAACGAGTCCGGGGACTTCCGTCGTGAGCGCGGGGCGATTGTGGCCGCCCCAGTTGGGCGAGCCGATCACGTCGTGACAGAGTTTCGTTCCCGCGAAGGTGTTTTCGATGAACTGATAAAAATACAGTTTCTGCCCGTAGCCGTTCGGGTTCTCGCCGTTCTCGGTGGCGATCTCGGTGGCGCGGGCCCACGCCTCGATAGCTGTGTCCCAATCGACGGTGACGAGATCGCCGCCGATCCGGATCTGCGGCTGCTTCAGGCGATCGTCGTAGTCCTCGTTGTTCGGGGAGTACAGCGACTGCGCCTGCGTGCCCCCGCGGATCGAGTGGGAACCCCCCTCGTTGACGGGGTAGTCGGTGTCCGGTTTGAACAGGACGTGGTACTCTTGCCCGTTCTCCTGGATGATCTCGTGCATATTCGGCGAGGGCCACTCGCCATAGCCGGCGGGATAGTCGATCCCGAGGGCGTTCTCGTCGGCCGACGGACCGCCCTCCTCGCCGACCGGCCACTTATACACCTCGTACCCGCAGCCGACGATACAATACCGGCACGATCGTGTGCTACGCTCCGCGTCCGTGGGAGGGATGGGTACCTCGCTGGTGTTCGGGTTGTCTGCTGCCATGATCACTCCTCCGTGGCGGCTTCGATCGGGGTACCGTCCCGCAGGTTGTTTCGGTATCCGTACACGAGTCCGTCGATCCCCGTCGCGTAGATGTCGCCGTCTTCGATCTCGAGACGAACCTGAGGAAGATCGGCCGTCGCGGCGCCGCTGACGACCATCCCGCCCTTCGAGAGGTCGAACGTCGTGTAGTGACACGAACACGGACCGGCCATCTCCCGCTCGGGATTAACCAGCCCTTCGACGCTACAGCCCATATGCGTACAGAGGCCGTTGTACGCGACGATGTCTCCGTCCGAGCCGACGCCACCCCACGCTGCTCCTTCGATCCGGGTGAGGAAGTTACGCGTCCCCTCGAGAGGATACTCGAACGTCTCTACGGTACCGCCCCCGAGGTCCCCGACGCTCCCCACCAACATTCGGGGGTACCGATCGAGCCGGTCGACGCGTTCGGTGGGGGACTCAGCTGGTGATCCCTCTTCAGCCGTGGGAGCTTGGAACCCACATCCCGCGACTGACGCCGCTCCCGCCGTTCCGACGGCGCCGAGTAACCGTCGCCGAGTGACAGAACTATCACTATCTTTCATGCTATACTGTCCGGTTCAGTGTATAGTCACTTGTATCTTTCTCTTATTGTAGTCAGTAAGAGATGCCACGGATAAGAACCGACATTATAACGCTCAAAGACTATGTATTAGCCGCCACAATATTAACGGACTCAACCTCGTTTGACCCTTAATTTGAACAGTACTTAAAATAAATTGCAGCAACGTGCTCCGCTCCCGTGTTTGATCGACTGGGCGTCGCCGGACTCGATACGCTCGTCCGTCTCCCGGACGCACAGCAACACTTGCTGGTCGGAAGGCCCCCTATCACCACCTCACAGCAGCCGATACAACCCGGCCGCGAGAAGCGCCCCGAGGATCGGTCCCACGATGGGCACCCATGAGTACGCCCAGTCTGACGGTCCCTTGTGTGGAAACGGGAGAATCGCGTGGGCGATGCGCGGTCCGAGGTCGCGTGCGGGGTTGATCGCGTACCCGGTGGGGCCACCTAACGAGAGTCCGATACCGAGCACGACGAGCGCGATCGGAAGCGCCGACAGCGCCCCGAGACCGAAGCCGACCGCTTGGCCGTCGATGGTGATCGACTGGAGGACCTCACCCGAATGTGCATCGAAGAATCCGGCGGAGTTCAGGTAGAGGACGCCGAAAACCAGGACGAAGGTGCCGATGATTTCGGTCATCAGGTTGGCCGGATAGTTTCGGATCTCGGGGGCGGTCGAGAAGATCGCCAGCTTCACCTCTTCGTCTTCGGTCGCAGCGAAGTGGTCTTTGTACGCCAGCCACACTACCACGCCGCCCAAGAAGCCGCCGACGGTCTGCGCGGCGACGTACGCCGGGACCTGCGCCCAATCGAACAGGCCGGCGGCAGCGAGGCCGACAGTTACGGCGGGGTTGATGTGGCCGCCACTGACCTGACTGATGGTGAACACGCCCATGAAGACCCCGATGGCCCAGCCCCACGTGATGACGATCCAGCCGCCGCCGTTCCCTTTCGTCTCGTTGAGCACGACGTTGGCGACGACGCCCCCACCGAATATGATGAGGATCGCTGTGCCGATGATCTCGGCGATGTATGGATGCATTCTGCTACTCCAATAGATTTATATCTATTCATCTATTAAAACGACTTGGATCCCTCGCACCGACATTTTGATTCCAAGAAACGTGAGATGAGCGGCCGCTCACGCGTGGGAGAGTAAAAGACTGAGTAACAGATAAGACCCACATTCACAGGCGAGAGTTGCGTAAGCGCGAGTCTACTCACCGTATTTTGTAATTGGGAGACAGTCAGATACTATTACCGGCCGGTCGTTACTCCACCAATATATGAGTTGTAACTAAAATATAGGAGATCATTCCGAGACGAGAAACACTGAGAGATCGCTCGCCGCGACGGAAACTGTCACGCGATCGGACTGGGACACCTCGTCTCGATGCCGCTCGACAGTCACTACCTCGCCGGAGTCGACCTCCACGCGGACGTCGTAGCGGCGTCCCACGTCACGCACCCGCGTCACCGTGCCTCGGATCTCGATCGGTCTCGCTCGGTCGTCGGATCGCTCTCCGTCGGCCGATGCGTCCGACCGAACCGACGCGTCACGGGCACTGCTCGACGTACTGCCCGACTGCGAGACGGCCTCGACCGTCAGATCGTTCGGTCGGACGTGAACCATCGGGCGGGCGGCATCGGTGACCTCGCTCGGTACAACGTCGAGGTCGACTTCGGTCCCGCCGATTGCCACCGTCGACGACTCGCCGTCGACCGTCGCCGAGAGCTCGTTCGAGCGTCCGAGGAACGACGCGACGAACTGAGTCGGTGGAGATTCGTAGAGCCGTCTGGGCGCACCGGCCGCGGCGATCGCCCCGTCGCGGAGGACGACGAGTCGATCCGCGACCGACATCGCGTCCTCCTGGTCGTGGGTGACGAACAGTGTCGTCACGCCGGTCCGCCGTTGGATACGGACGATCTCGTCGCGGAGTCGCGCGCGAAGCCCCTTATCGAGCGCCGACAGCGGCTCGTCGAGCAGGAGGACGTCCGGCTCGGGAGCGAGCGCCCGAGCGAGTTCGACCCGCCGGGTCTCGCCCCCGCTCAGCGATTCCGGAGACGCGCCGCGCCGGTCGGCGAGTTCGACCAGTTCGAGGTACTGATCGACCCGCTCGCTCACCTTCTCGGCCGGGAGGTCACCGCTTTCCAGTCCGTACGCGACGTTCTCGCCGACAGTCATGTGGGGGTACAGCGTCGATCGCTGGAAGACGACCCCGACGTTCCGGTCCTCCGGCGGCACGCCGGTGACGTCAGCCCCGCGGAGCGACACTCGGCCGGCCGTCGGGTCAAGGTGACCGGCGATCGCTTGGACGACGGTCGTCTTCCCACAGCCGCTCGGGCCGAGCAGCGCGACGAGCTCCCCGTCGTCGAGGGAGAGCGACACGTCGTCGATCGCGCGCTCGGACCCATACCGGTGGGTCACCCCGTCGAGTTCGAGGGTCATCGTTCCACCACCGTCGGGATCCCGGCGAATCGCTGTACCGTCGCGACCACGACGAGCGTGACCGCCAGCAGCGCGAGCGCGAGCGGGACGATCGCGTCGATGCCGCCGGCGATGAAGTCGACCCAGATGCGCGTCGGCATCGTCCGGGGATTGTACGCGACCATCATCGTAGCGCCGAACTCGCCGATGGCCCGCGCGAACGTGAGCACGACGCCGGCGACGATCGCGCGCCTCGCGAGGGGAAGCGACACGCGTCTGAACGTGACTATCGGTCCGTATCCGAGCGATCGGGACGCCTGTTCGAGGCGCTCGTCGACCGCGCCGAACCCGGCGCGAGCCGTGATCACCACGAACGGGGCCGCGACGAAGGTCTGTGCGAGCACGACGCCGACGAGGCTGTCCGTCAGCGGCACGCCTACGCGCGCCGCGGCGGCGCCGATCGGCGTGAACCGGCCCACCACGCTGAGCAGCATCGCCCCGCCGACGACCGGCGGGACGACCAGCGGAAGCACAACGAGCACCTCGACGAACCGCTTCCCCGGGAACGTCTCGCGGGCGAGGACGTACGCGAGCGGAACCCCGAAAACGGTCGCGATCGCGGTGGCGACCGGCGCGGTGAGAAGCGAGTTCCTGACCGCCGTCCGGCTCGCCGTTTGTAGCAGGGTCTCAACGACCGGAACCGATCCGGTCCTACCGAGGAACACCGCGAAGGGAAGGGCGAAGTACACAAGCAGGACCGCTCCGAGGACCCCGAAGACCAGCATTGGGGGCACCCGTCGTGATTTCGCGGCCGAGCGAGTCGCATCGACAAGGCTCATCCGCCGTTCACCTCGACCGGAACATCGCCGTGCGTTCTCGGGAATCCCTCCGTCTCGAACCCGTTCTCGCAGAGGGTCTCGTCGGCGTTCGCGAGGAACCGGACGAATTCGCGTCCGGCGTCCGGCGAGTCTGCACTCTCGAGGACCGTCGCGTTGTACACGATCGGTGCGCCGGTCGCCGTGTACCCCTCATCTGTCGTGTACGAGACCTCGGCGTACCGCTCGGCGTACTCCGGATTCGAGAAGTTGTACGCCTCCGGGAACGAATGAAACGGAAGCCCGTGGTCCGCAGCCATGTTTTGGTAAACGACCGCGGCGGCGCGGTTTCCCGTCTCAACGCCGGCGAGCAACTGGGGTTCCTCCGGCTCCCGATAGGCGGCGTCGGTGACTGCTTCGGCGAAGCCGTCCAATCCGTGTTGCTCCTCGGCCAACCGAAACGCGTGGATGGCGCGGTATCCGAGCGGATCGAGGTCGGGATCGCTGATCGCGAGGGCACCGGGGTCGGCGTTGAGTGCGACCTCATACCACGGGTCGCCCGCCTCCAGTCGATCCCCGAACCGCGTGTTGGGGGCGTACGCGATCCCGACGGCATTGGACGCGAACGAGACGTCCCACACGGTGTGGGTGTCGTACAGCCGGTCGCGCAGGAGGCCGGCGTCCGCGCTCACGACGACATCGGGATACTTCCGGTCGTCTTCAACCATTCGCATCACTGCGTTCGTGCCGTAGTACTCTCCGCGACAGGCGGTTCCCGTCTCGGACTCGAACCGCGGTCCGAGGTGATCGTCGATCAGGACTGCGAGGCTCCCGGCAGCGAGGACCGAGACGGACTCGTCGTCGCCGATACAGCCGGCGATCCCGAGCCCGCTCCCGGCCGAGACCGCCGCGAGGACCGACCGTCGGGAACGCGGTTGCATATCCTGTACTTCAGTGAGCAACGGCATATAACCTATTTAACTTATTATTCCGTGAGAAGAAACGTCTCATAGTTACTACGCCGACCGGATCCGCGTCACCTGTGACTGCGTCCCATTACGACGCCGAGACGGATGGATACCGACCACCCGCTCGAGTCCCGAGACGTCCCCGTCACGACGGCTCCGGCTCGAGTTCGGCGACGTCGGCGGCGTGCGACCGCCGTCGCTCTCGACCGACCCGGTCCATCGTCCGCTCGGCCAGTTCGCGGAACGCCCGTGCCGGTTCCGAGTCGCGCTCGGAGACGACGGGTTCGCCAACCTCGCATCCCTCCTGAATCGCGGGATCGAGCGGGATCTGGGCGAGGAGCGGGTGGTCGAACTCGTCGGCGAGTCGTTCGCCCCCGCCGGACGCGAACACGTCGTGTCGAGTCCCGCACTCGTCGCAGACGAACCCGCTCATGTTCTCGACGATACCCAGCACCGACGCGTCGTGTTTATCGAACATCCGGACGCCCTTCCGGGCGTTGTCCAGCGACACGTCCTGCGGCGTCGTCACGACAAGCGCGCCCAGCACCGGCATCTGCTGGAGCATCGTTAGTTGCGCGTCGCCCGTTCCCGGAGGCAGGTCGACGACGAAGTAATCGAGGTCGCCCCACTCGGTGTCGTGCCACAGCTGCGTGAGCACCTTGTCGACCATGGCGCCCCGCCAGATGACCGGGTCGTCCTCGCCGACGAGGAAGCCGATGCTCATCAGCTTGAGCCCGTGACTCTCGACGGGGATGATCGTCTCGTCGTCCTCCGCCATCCCCGGGTGATCGTGGACGCCGAGCATCCGCGGGATGTTGGGACCGTACACGTCGGCGTCGAACAATCCGACGTCGGCTCCCCTCTCGGCCATCGCCGTCGCGAGGTTCACGGCGACCGTGCTCTTTCCGACGCCGCCTTTCCCGGAAGAGACGGCGATGATGTTCGGCGCGTCGTC
This sequence comes from Halorubrum sp. FL23, assembly GCF_052439115.2. Lineage (NCBI taxonomy): Archaea > Methanobacteriati > Methanobacteriota > Halobacteria > Halobacteriales > Haloferacaceae > Halorubrum > Halorubrum sp. FL23. The sequence continues at coordinate 23,142 of NZ_JBQVRO020000014.1, read as the reverse complement.
GACGACGCCGGCGGGCGTCCGGTCGTCGATGTCGATCGTGAGGTCCGTCTCGTACCCCGCCTCGCGGACGGTCTCTCTCACGCGGTCGGCGATATCCGTCTCCGTCGGTGAGTACGGCGCGCCGAACGCGAGCGGTACGCGGGCGGTCCCGTCGGTGATCTCGATGTCGCCGACCAGGCCGAGCGATACGATGTCGTCGTCGAGGGCCGGGTCGTCGATCCGGCCGAGGGCGTCGCGTAGTTGTTCTGTCATGGGCTGGTGTCGGTCGTTAGTCGTCTGTGAGTCGCTCGCGTACCGCCGGTCGTTCGCGCGGTACCGCTCGTTCGGTCGCGGTCCTCGAAGCCGTCAACGCGGGGGATCACCGCGTCACCGCGAGCCGATCGTGATGTGCGGTCACGATCGCCAGCGTGAGGTCGAGGAGACCCGCGTAGTACTCGTGCGGGTTCGCCTGCCGGATTCGGGCGTGAAGCGTCGGTACCCACTCGGCCAGGTGTTCGTCGAGCAGCCACCACTCGGCGTCGCCGAGGTCGGGCTCGTCCGGGTCCGTTTCGGCGTCGTCCATCGCGAGCAGTTCCCCGAGGAACTGGAGTTCGAGCCCGAGGTGGTCCGGCGGCTCGTTGCTCCCGGTGGCGGCGACGTCGACGCCGGCCCAGCGGTAGCCCTGCCTGATCTCGGTGGTCGTTTCGCTGTAAAATCCGCCGCCGACGTACATCGACTCGTACGGCGGGTCGGGATCGCTCTCGGATATCCCCCGGAAGAGGTGCGTGTAGGCCGTTCTGAGCGTCTCGACGTCGGTCTCACTTCCGGAGACGATCCGCTCCAGCGCGGTCTCGATTTCCACCGGGAGCGACTCGGCGGCCGCCAGCCACTCGCGTGCCCACCTCCCGACGGCGTCGACCTGCTCGCGGCTGGGACGACTGAGGAACTGCTCGCCGAGGACGCGGTACACTCGGGGGTCGACCGGGCTCTCGTCGGAGCGGATCTCCGGCTCCCGCGAACGGAGATCGTCGGTCTCCGATTCGGTGTCGGGAGAGCTCATCGGTCCGAACTCACCTCCGAGGGGTCGACGGAGACCATGGGGAGCGTCTTGGCGAACACCAGCAGGACGAGCGCGACCAGCGCGGTCGTCCCCATCAGGTTCAGCCACTCGTAGATCGAGGGCGCGTACTCGCCGACCGGGTACTGGAGATCGGGGTACATCAGCCCCCCGACGATCAGCCACGTTTCTTGATGGAGGATCCCGACGAGCATGAGGCCCGTCAGGAGGACGGTCCCCAGTAGGCTGAATCGATCGACGGCGTGCTGTATCGTGAGGTACGCGGTCGGGACGACGATCGCGACGATCGCGAGCACCAGCAGGGGGGCGAGCGGACCCTCGAAGACGAGCGTGGTGACGTTCGGGTCGGCCAGGTCCGCGGCGAAGGTCCCGGTCTGGATCTCGTAGAACGTCCCAAGCAGGTAGGTGAACGCGAACGCCCCGGTTACGGCACCGAACCGTCTGAGCGTCCGGTCGGTGAACACGTCATCGAGCCCGTACGCGTAGCGGAGCATGCAGCCGACGAACAGCACCGCGGCCGCGCCGGTCGTCATGCTCGCGGCGAGGAACGTGGGTCCCTGAATCGCGCCGAACCAGTTGATGTTGACGCCGAGGGGACCCCACAGTAGCGGGACCACCCCACCGCCGACGACGGGGATGAACACGAGGACGAGCGCCCCGAGCCACCACGCGAGGTCCTTTCCACCCTCCGCGTCTGAAGGCTCGTAACCGGTCAGCAGCGCGTCGTAGATCGGATCGAGCGCCGTCGGGAGCGCGTCACGTTCGGAGAGATCGTAGACGTCCTTCCGGAGCGACGCGACGAGGTAGACGACGGAGATGGCTCCGAGCCCCGCCAGCAGGATCACGTCCCACGCGATCGGCGACTGTAGGGGGAGGTAGATGAGCGTGTTGAGCACGCGGAACGGCTGTCCGAGGTCGAAGACAATATGGAGGAACCCGACCCCGAACGCCAGCGGCGTCAGGAGTTCGCCGATGCGGGCGTACGGCCGGTACTCGTCCATGCGGAACACGCGGATGATCGCCGACAGCGCGATGGCGCCGACGCCCATCGCCGACCACCAGCTGAACGCGCCAATGTCGAGGCCCCACGGAACGCCGCCGCCGGTTCCCCAGTTGTGGAGGCCGGTGACGCCGTGTCCCTGTGTCAGGACGGTCACGAAGCTGTACACCATCGCGAGCACGACAAGTCCGGCGACCGCCAGCATGGCGTAGTAACGAGGACTCGGATCGACCAGCGTCGCCGTCCGCTGATCCGAGCGCGTGGGAGTGCTCATTGGCCCACCTCCACGTCGGTCGAGCGGCTCTCAGGCGGGTTCTTCTCGATCTCGATGGCCTCCTCCGGGTCCTTGAACGTCTCGGCGCTCTCGATGGCGCGGGCGTCGTCGCTCGGTTCGTCGCCGATATAGACGACGTTCGGCTCGGTACCTCGGTCTTCGAGCAGCTTGAACGTCGACGACGAGGACTTTTCGGCGAGGTGCTGTCGAGGTTCGCTCTCTGGGTCTTCCATGTCTCCGAACTTGATCGCGTCGACGGGACAGGTCTGTGCGCAGGCCGTCGTTCCCTGCTCGCCGCGGTCCGGATTGTCCTGTCGGTGTGCACACATCGTACACTTGCTCATCACGCCCTCCGGCTGCGGTCCGGACATCTGCGTCCCCCGCGGTTCGACGGGCTGATCGTGGATCGGGTCGTGCCACGGCGGCTTCCCCTCGCCGGGCGCTTCGTCGCCGAGCGCCTCGGCGAAGGTTCCTGAGCCGTGCGTGTCGTCACCGTTGTGATCCCCTGAGCCGTAGCCGTACTGGGCGTCTTCGGGGTGTTCGAATTGCGCGTAGTTGACGCCGTACGGACACCCGATCTCGCAGTACCGACAGCCGATACAGCGGTCGTAGTCGGTGAGGACGATGCCGTCCTTCTCGCGTTTGAACCGCGCCGAGGTCGGGCACGCTGCCGCGCAGGACGGCTCCGAGCAGTGCTGGCACGGCCGGGGCATGTTGGTCTGCTCCGTGTCCGGCGCCTCGCCCTCCTCGAACCGGAAGACGTGCATCCAGAACGCCCCGCGCGGCGTGCTGTTCTCGACCTTACAGGCCTCCATACAGGCCCGGCAGCCGTAACACCGCTCCAAGTCGATCGCCATTCCGAGTTGTGTCATCAGTTGTCACCTCCCTTGGGCTCGACCTTCGCACGGACCTGGAACGCCTGACCGTTGTCGAGGCCGAGGTATCCCGGACCGCTGGGAATCGCGAAGTTGATGCTCGGCCCCTCGTCGAGCGCCTCGCTCTCGGGGTCCTTCCAGCTGCCGTGGTGGTGCGGGACGCCGACCGTGCCGGGTTTAACCCCGTCTTGGATCATCACGACGCCCTCCACCTGGAACGCCTCGTCGTTTTGAGCGTCGTGGGTTTCGAGGACGACCTCGTCACCGTCTTCGACACCGATACGGTCCGCGTCCTGTGGGTTCAGCCGGAACGCGCTCTTCGGCGCGATTTCGTTGAGCAGTTTGTTGTTCGCCGTCCGGGTCTGCTTGTGCTCGATCTGATGCCAGCTGAACAGCGTCAGGTCGTACTCCTCGGGGGATTTTTTGAACGTCGGCTGGCGCCAGGTTGGGTACGCGTTGTAGTCCTGGAGGTAGGGGAACTCCGACTCGGGGTCGTCGAACTTCGAGTCGGCGAACAGCTCCTCGACGCGCTCGCCGAGCCGGAACAGCGTCTCGCTGTAGAACTCGTGTTTGGCGTCGTAGGGGTTGAACTCGCCGTAGCCGTTGTCCATCCCCCACGTGTACGCGTACCGGTTGCCGTCGCCGACGTCCCATTCGTTGGTGATAACGTTTCCCTCGCGGAACCAGTCGAGGCTCTTGCCCTTGGTCTTCGCCCAGCGGTCGAGGCCGTCACGCAGGAACTCGCTTGGGTCGTCGGGTGTCTCGTCAGCCCCGGAGTAGGCGTACTCGGTGCCGTCGAGTCCGAGCTCGGAGTTGAGGTCGAGGACGTACTCTTCGTAGGCGTCGACCGCCTTGGCCATCTCGATGAAGATCTCGGCGTCGGGCTTGCTGTTCCAGAGCGGGTCCATCGAGGGGAAGCGGATGTGCTCGATGTCGGCGTAGCCGTCCCAGCCGCCGGTCGGCCCCTGGAGTTTGTCGGCGGTCGCCGCCGGCAGCACGTAGTCTGCGGCGACGTCGGCCGTCTCGCTCATCCAGGGGTCGACGACGACAGTGGTGTCGACCCTGCTCATGCTTTCGATGACAGTGTCGACTCCCGGGGCCGACGTGACCGGGTTGGCCATCTGGACGATCCACGCCATCTCCTCCGGTTCGTAGGGGAGGTTGTACTTGTCTGGGTTCGTCTGGCTGACGTGGCTCTGAGAGAACGCCGTCGAATCGATCGGGTGGAACATGCTCCCGCCCAGCGACGGCCCGTCCGGGTTCGGCGTGATCTTTTCAGGGTGGAACGCCAGGTCGCGGAACGGCTCGCGGTAGTCCTTCGGACCGTCGTACTTGGCCTTCCGGACGCGCGTGGAGCCGACGACGTCGACCGCCCCGACCAGCATCGCGGCGTGGTAGTGCGCCATCGTCGTCGGGACGCCCATCTCCTGCTGGGCGACGTGGTAGCCGTGCATCCCCACCGGCCGGTAGGGGATCTCGATGCCGTCGATCTCGACGGTAGCACCGATCTTCGCTTTCTCGCCCCACTTCACGGCGAGTTCGTCGATGGTGTCGGCGTCGAGATCGGTGATCTCGGCGGCCCACTCGGGATCGTACTGGGAGATCTGGTCGAGGTACAGGTCGAAGGCCGGCCGCACTTCGGTCCCGTCGACCTCGTAGGTCCCTTCCAGTGCGACGTTCTCGGGCGACGACGCCTCCTCGTGGGGAACCGCTTCACCGGCCTGTTCGTCCCAGACCAGTTCGCCGTCGGCCCACGTGTACTCCTCGCCGGGGTCTTCGGCGTCGTCGGTCCGGAGGATGTGGCCTTCCTCGTCGCCTTCGGTCGCGACGAGACACGGCGCGTTCGTGGCGGTCGTGAGGTACTCCTCGTCGATGTAGCCCTCGCGCACGAGGACGCTGTTGAACGCCAGCCAGAACGCCATGTCCGTCCCGGGCTCGATCGGGAGCCACTGGTCGGTGTAGGGGCCGGAGTTACGACGCTGCGGGTCGATGGCAACGGTCTCCATCCCCTGGTCGTCGCGGGCGTCCGCGATCTGCTTCGGCCACGTGATCTGGCAGAGATGCGCTCCACCGCCCTGAGTCATATTGTGACCCCAGCCGATGAAGAACTCGCAGTTCTCGAAATCGGTCTCCGAGACCCCGTGAGTCGCGAACATCAGCTCCTGGCCGCGGTAGCCAGAGTCCGAGCAGGTTGCGCCGTGGCCGTACTTCTCCATGCTGCCGTACTTGTCGCTCGTTCCGGTCACCCAGGCGTCCTCCTGCCACTGCGGGGACTTCTTCCGGCCGACCTGGAAGACGACCCGCCGGGGATCGTCCTGAAGTTTGTCTTTCAGGTCGTCACCGATCTCGTCCATTGCCTGCTCCCAGCTGATCTCCTGCCACTCGCCGTGCTGGCCCTTCTCGTTGGTCCGCTTCAGCGGCGCCTTGATCCGGTAGGGGTTGTACACCTGCTCGATCTGGGCCTGTCCCTTCGGACAGAGCGAGCCTTCCGTTCGCGGATCTTCCGGATTGCCTTCGTACTTGATCACGCGGTTTCCGACCTTCTTCGCGGTGGCCGAACAGTCCATCTTCCCGATCCAGCAGGCGGTCGGGACCTCCTCGTACTCCAGCGTGGTCGACTGCGCCTCGGCCTCCCGGAGGAACGACGCACTTCCGCCGATACCCAGCGCCGCGGCCGCGACGCCCCCGGCCTTCAGCGCGTCTCGCCTCGTGAGATCGAGTCCGTCGCTACTCATCGTCGAACCCCTCCGGTCTCGTCGGGCGGTCGTCGACGCCGAACTCGTCTTTTACCTGTTCGTGGTATTTCTCGTGGAACTCCTCTTCCGTCAGCTCGCCGCGGGCGAGACGGATCGCATCGCGACCCATCTCCTTGCCCAGTTCGGTATCGTACTCGACGTCACCGAGCCGTTCCTCGGCCCAGCCGTCGAACTCGGCGTCCTCGATGTCAGGGGGAGCTTCGTGGTCTCGATGCATATCTACCGATCCGATCCCGACCGCCCAATGGGTACTCCTGTATATTACAGCAGTTTAAATACTGCTCAGATATTCATGTGTCGAGCACGGAACTCAGAGAGGACCCGGAAAACGAAAACGTGCAGTACACAATATCAAACCCGTTATTACGATTTGCGTTTACCGGCAGTTCACCGCGAACCGCTATCGTTGGAATTGAAATGAGTAATAATTCAATCGAGTATTTCAGGGGGTCTCGCGAAAGTGCTCTCGATGAATGCGGATGAAACCGTTTCCCGAATCTTTCAGATTATTTAATGAGCTACATAGTTCACCGCTGGCTGTTTGCTTGTTCCGGTGTAACAACCCGGTAACGCGGACACACCGATGGCCACGAACGACGCGGGCGACGGCAGCGGGCACACGATCTCGATAGAGATCGATCCGGGCGTCGACGTCGCGGCCGTGTTGGGTTCCATCGCGGACCTCGACGTCGACGGAACTCGAGTCAGTGATGTCCGCGACGAGGCGCGGTCGGCAGTCTCTGTCGACCCCGGAGAGATGACCGCGGTACAGCGACGGACGCTGCTCCGAGCGGTGGAGGCCGGCTACTACGCCGATCCTCGGGAGGCGACGCTCACGGATCTCGCGGCCGAGTTCGACGTCTCCAAGTCGGCCGTCTCACAACGGCTGCGATCCGCCGAGACGACCCTCGTCAGACGGGTCGTTGAGGAGATGGACCACGAGGGATCGTCCGACTCGACGGCCGCGCTCGACCTTACCGAGTGATCGATCGAACGGCTCGATCGGTGTCGTCACTTCGTGGTAACGCTCACCCGGATTTTTGTCCCCGCTCTCGGAACCCGATCGTATGCCAGACGCCATTCAAGACACCGACGAACTCCCGTCCACGGCAAGCGACCTCGCGGCCGACCACCCGGACGTGTGGAACGAGTACGCCGATTTAGGGAAAGCCTGCTCCGAGGCCGGTCCGATCGACGGCGAGGAGAAACGCCTCGTCAAACTGGCGCTGGCGGCCGGCTCCGAATCGGAAGGGGCCGTTCACTCGCACGTCCGCCGCGCACTCGAGGAGGGCGTCGAACCCGAGGCGCTTCGGCACGTCGCCCTTCTGGCCGTTCCGACGCTCGGGTTCCCGAAGGCGATGGCGGTGCTGACGTGGATCGACGACCTCGTCGACGAAGAGTGAGCGGCAGAGCGAGCAGGTCCGGTCCGTCGGTCGTTCCGGACCTCGACAATCCGAGACACCCTTTTGTACCCGTTCGTCGAACTCGAAAGTGATGGGAACGACAGAGCGACCGTCGACCGAAGAGAGCGACGGAACGGAAGAAACCCGCCGCCTCTATGTCGAGTTCGAGCTGTCCGCGTCCGGCGCGGTCGCCTGTCCACTCGAGGAGGTCGGTCCAGATGCGGACCGGATCGATCGGCAGTCTTCCGACGGGGAGTGTCACACCGAAACGACGCGCGAATCCGACGACGAGGCCGTGGATACGACCGAGATCCGTCACACGAAAGCGGAGATCACCTCGGAGTGTTTCTGCCCGATTTTCTTCGAGTACGACTGTATTCCGAAAGTCATAGAGGTCACCGATACGGGAGTCGTTATCCGGACATTTCTCCCGGATCGTGATCGGCTCTCCGCCCTAATAGACGACCTCAGGGAAGCGACGGACGGCCTCTCACTGCGTCGTCTCACCCGGGTCGACTCCATCGACGGCGAGCGGTCGAACCGAGCCACGCTCGACCTCTCTACGCTGACCGAGACCGAACAGGAGACGGCCGCGATGGCGGTCGCGGCGGGCTACTACGAGACGCCGCGCGCGACGAGTGTCGGCGAGCTCGCCGCCGAACTCGACATCACGAAGTCGGCGATGTCCCAGCGGCTGAACTCGGTCGAATCGAAGCTCGCTCTCGCCGCCTTCCGTTGACATCCTCCCCGCGCTGAAGCGCGAGGCTTTCTCCTCGATTCTCCGTAAGCCGTCCGACTCTCCGGGAGTCTGTAGACGCGACGGCAGTCAGATCGTCTCGACGAGGCGGCCGAGTTCCTCGCCGATCGCCTCGTTCGCTCTTTTCGGGTCGTCCGCCAGTACTACCAGATGAACGACGTCGTCACGCCCGTCGAGAAGCGACCGCTGATAGTGGACACGCGCCTCGCCGACACCGTCCGCTGAACGGAGACGACGATCGGCCGCGTTGACCTGTGTCGGCACGTCGCGAGCGGAAGATAACTCCGCTACCGGGACGGTACTCGTTGCGGTGACCTGGCGAGAGTCCGAGGGAGACGAGTCGCGGAGCTCCGTCTCGAGCGATGTTGGAGTTTCGTAGGACGGAACCGTCTCGATACTATCCACCACGTCGCCAAAATCGAGTTCGTCCGCATCGGTAGCCGTAGTCACCACCGGCGGCGCAGGTGATCGGTCTCCAAGCGACACCTTCGGGAGGTTGCTGTCGCTGAACCCCTCGACGATGGCGAAGTCGTACTTACAGGCGAAGTCGTCGAGTACACCGCCGAGCGTCCATCCGTCACCGGTGCCGAACCATCCACCGTCGTCGGTGAGGCCGACGGTACGTACCGATCCGGCCGTTCGATGTCTGGCGGTGTCTTTCCCCTCGGTATCGATATCCGGCTCGTGAGTGAGCCGTTTTACAGTTCCGACCCTCCCGTGGTCGCCGAGTCGGGTCACGAGTTCCGCGACGACGGTCGTCTTTCCGGAGTCCGACGGCCCGACGACGCTGAGCACTTTCATACGCTCACTCGGTCACAGGTCGATAAATAGGGTCCGGAGAAGGCGCATCGGCGTACCATTTGCTGAGCACCCTCAACAGCTTCATCAGAGAGCGGCGTATTGATACGGCCGATAGTCGTGTCTTCAGCAGGCTCTGACGCATGTGGTGGGGCGACCCGATGACCACGGGACTCGTCCTCGCCGGCGGGCGATCAACGCGTTTCGGTGACGTCGACAAGGCGTTCGTCGAGTTCGACGGCTCACCACTCGTGAAGCACGTAGTCGACACACTGGATGCGGTGAGCGGTCAGATCCTCGTCAGCTGCCGGAAAGCGCAGCGTTCCCGTATCGAAGGGGCTCTCTCCGAGATCGAAACGCCGTTGGGCTTCGTCATCGACACTGAGTCGATCGGTCCGCTCGGAGGGATCAGAGACGGCCTCTCGCGAAGTCAGTCCGAGTGGACGTTCGTCGTTGCATGTGATTTCCCACTCGTCAGCCACCAGCTCCTCGCAGTGCTTTCCGCCAGTGAGGAGGACAACGCAGCCGTTCCGACGGTCAGCGGAGAACAACCGCAACCGCTCTGCGGACGGTACAGAACGGATCCGACACTCGATGCGGCCCGATCACTCCTTGAGGCCGGCGAGCGACGGCCAATGGAACTCCTCGACAGGCTGGACACAACGACGGTCGATATTCAGGAAGTTCCCACTATCGGTCAGGACGAACTCGTGAACGTCAATACTCCTGCGGATCTACGACACATCGATCAGAGAACGCGCGATCACTGAGCTATCGCGTCCGGTCGAGCGCCTCCACGAGCGCTTCCGCCCGTTCGGTCGTCGAGTAACTACGCGAGCGTCCGTCCTTTTGCTTTCTTACGAGCCCGGCGTCGCACAGAAGCGTCAACGCGTGGCTGACGGCGCTGTCGCTTATCGACACGTAGGGGGTGATCTCGTCGAACCTGACCGCGCGGTCCGCTTCGACGAGCAGGCGAACGAGCCGATACCGCGTCTCGTATCCGAACGCCGACAGCGCTTTGACGTCGGCGGTCGTCGTCGCGTCGTCGATCAGTGCGTCGAGATCCGTCCCGGGGAGCGGGTCTGAAGAGGAGTCGGGCATAACCGACGTGTTTCGCCGCGTCCGGAATAATTGTTCTGTCGACCGTCCGAGCGGCGAAAAACGGGCGAAATACGTCTACTATCGAGTCGGACTGACAGCTACAGTCACTCTTCGACCGCGATCACGTCGAGTTGGACGTCCGCCCCGCCCGGGAGCGAACAGACGCCGACGACGCTCCGCGGCGGGAACGCCACGTCGTCGAATCGCGACTCGTACGCGCTGTCCACGGCCGCCGCCGCATCTGCGTCTGCGAGCTGAATCTCGATCTTCATGACATCCGAGAGGGACGCGTTACGGTTTTCCAACATGAGTTCGAGCCGGTCCAGGCACATCGCAATCTGCTCGCCGATCGGCTCCGATCCCCGTATCGTCCCGTTGATCTCCGGGAGAATACCTTGGAAGAAGATCAGATCCGACTCACCGGTTCGCATGCCGAATGCGCCGACGTTGTCGATACTGTCGCGCTGACGTTTGCTCTCCTCGCTCAGCGACTCGTTAATCGATATTTCGTTTTCACGGTCCGTCCGATCGTCTTGAGCCGCTATCTGCTGCGACATACAATTTAGTATTCCCTCATATGTTAAAGGGCCTTTCGGTTCTACTGTGTTGAGACCGAGGTAATCTACTCGGTGTTAATATAATCTGTTATAGATTAATACTGGTCAAGCACGGTAGAATCCTTGAATAATCCGGTTTACCACACTATCTCGTATATAGATAGTTCGGTAGGAGAACTGCGTCGAACAAACACATCTGAACATAGATCCGAGTCGAGTGCTCTCTCGAGTCAGCTGAACACCTGACCAAATGAGTTAAGTCAAATCGGATTATATCGATATGTATGTCGATACTCGACCGACTGCTCGGTGACGAGTCGAACGACGACGAGAGCTGCTGTGACATGCAGATCGAGGAGGTAGACCCGGACGAAAACGAGGCGGACGCGCCGGACGAGCGCGTCGACCGTACGGAGGACTGATCGACGATGTCGAACGAACCGAACTCGGCGGCTCAAGCGGACTCCGAGTCCGCGAGCGGGACGCTCCGGCGGATGGAAGAGGGCGCCTGCTGTGACGGGCCGTTCCCGGCGACCCGACGGGCCGACGACGCGGTCGTCGAGGCGGAGCTGTCGGCGTTCAAGGCGTTAGCCAACGAGAAACGACTCGCGGTCGTCCACGCGCTTCGGGAGGGAGAGCTCTGCGCCTGCGAGTTGGAGACCGTACTCGACGCGCCCCAGTCGACGGTCGCGTCGCACCTCAGGAAGCTCCGCGACGCCGGCGTCGTCGCCACGCGCAAGGAGGGGAAGTGGACGTACTACCGGATCGCGGACACAGCGAGCCTCCAGCTGCTCGATCTGGCCGCGGCGTTAGGTGAGGACCGATGATCCCGCCGGGGACCGAAGCGGCGCTGCTCGACTCGTGGGACTACTTCCTCCACCTCGCGATGGTCCTCACGCCGCTGTTCATCGGCGCGTCGTTCCTCGTCGGGCTCGCACAGGAGTACCTCCCGCCCGAGCGCGTCGAAGAGATGCTTCGCGCACGCGACCACGGCAGCGGGAACGTCCTCGCTGCGGGCCTCGGCGCGGTGACGCCGTTCTGCTCGTGTTCGACCGTCCCCGTCTTGGCCGGCCTGTTGGGAGCCGGTGCACCGACGGGCATGGCGTTCTCGTTCCTCCTCGCGTCGCCGATCGTCAACTGGATCGCCGTGTTCCTGCTGTTCGGGCTGTTCGGACCCGGCGTGACCGTCGCGTACGTCACGACCGCGCTGCTCGCGGCGATAATCGCGGGACTCATCATCGGCACGCTCGATCTCGACGGCTACATCAAGGACGTCCGGATCACGGCCGGCGGCCGCGAGATCGCGACCGACGGCGGGGCGCCAGCCTCAGACGCGTCGGGGGCGGCCGACACCGGCGGCTGTAGCGAGTGCGGCACGACAGCGATAAACCGAACCCACAAGGAACGCGTGACCGCGGCCGGCGAGGGTGCGCTCTCCTTCTTCCGTGACACCCTCCCATACATCGCCGTCGGGATCGCGATCGGCGCGCTGATCCACGGCGCCGTGCCGGCGGAGTTCCTCCAGCAGATCGCCGGGCCGGGGAACCCACTCGCGACGCCGATCGCCGCGCTCGCGGGCGCGCCGATCTACGTGAGCATCAGCGGAATGTTGCCAATCGCGCACTCGCTCACCGAGGCGGGGATCCCGATCGGAACGGTGATCGCGTTCGTCATCGGCGGCGCGGGGATCAGCATCCCGAACCTGATCCTCCTGAACAAGCTGTTCGAGCGCCAACTGCTCGCGATCTACGCGACGACAGTCGTGACGATCGGTATCACGATCGGCGTGCTGTTCAACACCGTCTTCGCCGGCCTGCTCTGAGTCGGGGCCGCTCTTTCACAGCGAGCGCGACCCGTCGAGCGCGACGAGGACGGCGTTCGCACGCGGCGTAGCGCGATACATCCGCCACTTGCCTTCCTTCCGGCGCGTGACGAGGCCGGCGTCGGTGAGTTGCGAGAGGGCGTGGCTGATCGCGCTGTCGCTCACGTCCAAGAGCGGCGAGAGTTCGCAGACGCACAGCTCGTCGTCGTCGGCCGCGTGGAGCATCCGAACGATCTTGTACCGCGTCTCGTTGCCGAGCGCCGACAGCAGTTCGACGTCGGTCTCCAGGTCGGACCCGCCAACGCTCTCGTTCAGTTCTTCCAGCTCCGCTAACCGGTCGGCGAGGTCTTCGTCCGTACAGGAGCCGCACTCGTCGGCGACGTACCGCTGTAACCGCTCGGTGGATGACATACACACAATTGAACCGATGTGAGATTAAGCGTTATGGACCAGCACGTGTCCGGTGTCAGAGTCAGCTATGCGATTCATTATACTTTCAACTAGTCACGACTGACTGTGACGTGTTCAACTGATTGAGAAAGCAGATATCGACGTTTTAACCGTACTAAACGGTACAAGGACGCTATTTCGCATATTTTCGCGATCGACCCTATCGAAGGCTTTATAATTATATGAGGGTTTGTTCAAGCGTATTGGTCGCGCGAGGACTCGGTAATACCCTCCGTCGCGAACGATAGCTCAGACGATCGACGACGATCCGACTCCATCATGACAGAACTCATCCTGTACGAGGAAGCGATGTGTTGCTCCACCGGCGTCTGCGGTCCCGACCCCGACGACGAGCTCGTCGAGGTCAGCGCGGCGCTCGACCAGCTCGAAGACGCGTTCGACGACCTCGAGGTGAATCGGGCGAACATGCAGCACAACATCGACCAGTTCCTCGAAACGCAGCGGATCTACGACCGCGTTCAGGAGGACGGTCCGTCGATTCTCCCGATCACGGTCGTCGACGACGAGATCGTCGCCGAGGGGGAGTACCTCTCGTACGACGAACTGACTGCGGCTATCGACGAGAGCCCAACGCCGCAGGAGGCCTAACGAATGGCACAATCACAGTCAACAACGACCAGCGCGCGTGAGGTCGTCGAACCGAGCGGAGACGACACCGAGTTCGTTTTCTTCAGTGGGAAAGGCGGCGTCGGCAAGAGCACGGTGAGCTGTGCGACCGCGACGTGGCTCGCCGACAACGACTACGAGACGCTCTTGGTGACCACCGACCCTGCCCCGAACCTCTCGGACATCTTCGGGCAGTCGATCGGCCACGAGGTCACCGCAATCGACGGGATCGAGAACCTCTCGGCAATCGAGATCGACCCGGACACCGCCGCCGAGGAGTACCGCCAAGAGACGATCGAGCCGATGCGCGAACTGCTCGGTGAAGAGGAGATCCAGACGGTCGAAGAGCAGCTCAACAGTCCCTGCGTTGAGGAGATAGCCGCCTTCGACAACTTCGTCGACTTCATGGACAGCCCGGAGTACGACGTCGTCGTCTTCGACACGGCGCCGACGGGCCACACCATCCGGCTCATGGAGCTCCCCTCCGACTGGAACGCCGAACTCGAGAAGGGCGGGTCGACCTGTATCGGGCCGGCGGCATCGATGGAGGACAGAAAGCGGGACTACGAGCGCGCGATCGACACGCTCCAGGACGACGAGCGCACCTCCTTCGCCTTCGTCGGGAAGCCGGAGGACTCCTCGATCGACGAAATCGAACGCAGTGCGAGCGATCTCGCTAACCTCGGGATCGAGTCGCAGCTGCTGATCCTCAACGGCTACCTCCCAGAGTCGGTGTGCGAGGACCCCTTCTTCGAGGGGAAGCGCGCGGACGAGCAGGCCGTCATCGAGCGCGCCCGGGACGAGTTCGACGCCGACGCGACGGCGACGTACCCGCTCCAGCCCGGCGAGATCGCTGGCCTCGACCTGCTCGCGGACGTGGGAAGCGTCCTCTACGACGGCAGGGAAGCGACCGTCGACGTCGGGACCGCGACTGGTGTCGATGCTGACGGCGCGGCCGACTTCGATTCGATGGCGGACGCCGACGCGGTCGTCGACCAGCTAACGCCCGGCGAGGAGACACAGTACCTCTTCTTCACCGGGAAAGGCGGTGTCGGCAAGAGCACGGTCGCCTCGACGGCGGCGACGAAGCTCGCCGAGGCGGGCCACGAGACGCTCGTCGTCACGACAGATCCGGCCGCGCACTTAGAGGACATCTTCGGCGAGCCCGTGGGCCACGAGCCCACCTCGGTCGGCCAGGAGAACCTCGACGCGGCGCGGATCGATCAGGAGAAAGCACTCGCAGAGTACCGCGAGCAGGTCCTCGACCACGTCACCGAGATGTACGAGGACAAAGAAGACACCCAGATCGACGTCGACGCCGCGATCGCGAACGTCGAAGAGGAACTGGAATCGCCGTGTGCCGAGGAGATGGCCGCCTTAGAGAAGTTCGTGAGCTACTTCGACGAGGACGGCTACGACGTCGTCGTCTTTGACACGGCACCCACGGGCCACACCCTTCGCTTGCTCGAACTCCCCTCCGACTGGAAGGGGTTCATGGACCTCGGCTCGCTGACGAAGGGCGCCGCGCCCGCGAAGGGCGACCAGTACGACGAAGTCATCGAGACGATGAAAGACCCCGAACGGAGTACGTTCGCGTTCGTGATGTACCCCGAGTACACCCCGATGATGGAGGCGTACCGGGCTGCCGCCGACCTCAAAGATCAGGTCGGCATCGAAACCTCGCTGGTCGTCGCCAACTACCTCCTCCCCGAGGAGTATGGCGACAACGCCTTCTTCGCGAACCGGCGCGCCCAGCAGGCCCAGTATCTCGAAGAGATTCGAGACCGGTTCGACGCGCCGTTGATGTTGGCGCCGCTCCGGCAGGATGAACCAATCGGGCTCGACGAACTCAGCGCCTTCGGCGAGGAGATCACCGGGCTCGCAGACGTTGCCAACGCTGACGCACCGGAGGTGACTCCCTCATGAGCGACGCACAAGATATCGACGACGCGGCAGAGGGCGGGGAGGGCGTCCCAGACGAGGACGACGTAGAGGCGAACGTCGAGGCGGCGCTCCGCGAGTTCCTCGACGCCCTCGGCGACTCGGAGACGTACCAAGGGTTCGTCGCGGCCGACGAGGCGTTACAGGACGACGACGACGCGATGGCGCTGCTTCGCGAGTACCAGCGAAAGCAACAGCAGATACAGCGCGGCGGCTTCGATGAGTCGGTGATGGCCGAGCTGAAGCAGCTTCAGACGGAGATGTCGAACAACGAGACGATCCAGCGTCAGCAGGCCGCACAGGCCGATCTGATAGAACTCCTCCAGCGGACGAACGACGCAATCAGCGACGAGATCGGCGAGGAGTTCGCGCGGTCCACCGGAGGTGGGTGCTGTTGAGCGCTTCCGATCGCGACGCCGGTGAGAACGAAATTACGGACGACGAGGTCGTTGCGGCCGCCGAGGCGCTCGGCGAGGAACTCGCGGCGGCGAAGGAGTCGTCGTCGGAGTTCGCGTTTACGACGATGGTGATGCAGTGTAACGAGGCGATCGGCGACGAGACCGGAATCGACTACGGGAGCGTGTGCGGCGACGACGACGGCTGCTGTTAGCGGAGGTCGAAAGGGATCGCCTCGGCTGACGACCCTGCCACTCGCGTCACTCCGCAGACGGAGTTTCTGACAGGAGTTCGTCGAACAGAGCGACGACGCGTTCTTCGATCTCGTCACGGATCTCGCGAACCTCTTCGATCGGACGCTCGTGAGGATCGTCGAGCCCCCAATCGCGGTTCTCGCCGTTCCACGTCGCTGGGCACACGTCCGATGCCGAACACCCCATCGTGACGACGAGATCGACCGCCTGTAGCTCGTCTGGCGTCACCTCTCGCGGCGTTCGGTCGCTGAGATCGATGTCTCGCTCTCTCATTGCTTCGACGACGATCTCGTGGACGTGGTCTGCGGGCTGTGTGCCACCGGTAACGATCGTAATCTGATCGCCCACATCGCGACGGTCGCGCTCGCGCTCAGCGAACGCCGCCGCCATTTGGCTCCGTCCTGCGTTTTGGACGCACACGAACGCGATCTGGTGGTCCGTCCGCTCATCGGATTCAGTCACACCTCCACAAGCGAGTGGGATCGGTATAGCTGTTACTTCAGGGACAGCAGCTCTTGATAGGCTATCTGAGAAGTACTCTCAGACCCGTGTTGAGCTATTGAGACGTATATACATCACATATAAGTTCTCAAGTCGACGGCATCGATTCTGCTGTTTATGAGTGATGATTTGCCGGTTACTCTAGGATTCGTTTGTGTACAAAATGCTGGTCGCAGTCAGATGGCAACAGCGTTCGCCGAACGCGAGCGTGACCGTCGTAGACTCGAAGACAGTGTTGAGATCATTACCGGTGGCACTCACCCCGCCGATAGCGTCCACGACGAGGTCGTGGCGGTCATGCAAGACCACGAGATCGATCTCTCGGATCGAGTTCCCCGAGAAGTCTCAACGACTGAGCTCGAATCATGTGACGTCGTCGCCACAATGGGCTGTTCGACACTCGAACTCGATGCTGAAGAGATAGATGTTCGCGACTGGGCACTGACGGATCCTGACGGCCAAGATCTCGATCAGGTCCGTGAGATCCGAAACGATATCGAACAGCGGGTTACAGACTTGTTCGACGAAGTTCACGCGAACGGTTCGCAGTGAAACAAGCGCCTGCTGGAGCGGTACTCGAATGACGGACTGTTATTGATTTAGCGAGGTTTTAATCAAGCTTTTTGTGAGAAAACAAAGGCACGCATGAGATCTATCCTCCGAAGTTATGAGTTGCGAATCCCTCCCAAGAGGTTCATGAGATCGACCCTAAACGGCCAGATCTCGCCGAGAATTACCCGTCAGAGCGCCGAAGAAATCATCAGAATACGAAGAATACCATTCTACTTATCGATGATCGGCAAAAATACGCGACCACAACGAGTGATGCCTCTCACGAAGGGCGAGCCCGGACCGGATTCTACATGAGTGCGACCAACTCCTTGTCCAGCCATCTGAGGAACCGTCTGAGCGTTATCCGCGGCTTCTTCCGCGTTTCAATCTCCCCGATTCGTTCCTGTGTCAGAAAATCCACCAGTAACCACATGTTGTACACCACACAGCCGAATGCGAAGTGGAACCACCGGACCTCGAATTCCTTCGAGGTCGTCCATGCAGCTGCATCTTTAATCGACGAGTATGAGTTCTCGATTGCTCCCCGATCGCTGTACTGTTCAATCTGTGTTCTCGCCCACCGACGATCCAGCGCAAGCTCATCGCTCACATCAAGACTCGTGATGAACGGTTGTGGTGACCCATCCTCGTTTGCATCATCGTCTTCATCCGGAGGGAGCACCACGACGTTCGTGTAGACCTTCGTATTCGACACCTCTCCTTTGACCGCACCATGAATTGGGAAATCCGTCTTTACGTACAGAGACGTATCATCCGGCTCATTGTATCCCTGTTTTAGCTCTTGGAACTGATCGCACATCGGTCCAATCCGATGTTTGTCTTTCCGGGCAGGGATTACGTAGTCGATATCTCTCGCAGTAAGCGTCTCTATCACGTCGGCCGCATGGAACTCCCGATCAGCGTACACCATCCTGATGTTGACGTAGTCATCAGCGATCGAAATGAGTCGCCGTGCAACATCCCCGACGTAGTATGATCTATCTTTTCCAGCGTAGTCATCCGTCGCAGCGTGTTCAGTACTTCCAAGCGGGTGGACTCCCACGACGTAGTGAGTGTTCTCCCCGACGATCACAGCCGTCGCAAACTTGTGGCACCAAGAATATTCCTTATCCTCTGGTGCGCCCTGTACCCATTCCATCTCGTCACGATCGCCATAATAGGCGACGTAGGTCATGTCTAGCGCGACTTCCGCTCTCGTCCCGAACCGTGAGCCATTATCGTGTTCGAGTTCGTTCAGGCGGGGTTTCGCACGCGTGTATGTTTTCTGCAGGACGAAGTTCAACACTGTCGCGATCTCGTCGATAGACATCTGTTTAAGAGCGTTTATGAGCGTTTCACCCGATGGCCCATCTTCATAGAAGGGATCATCAAGATCCGGATCTGGATTCAGTTCATCTCCCAATGAGACCCCTGCACTGTTCGCTGCCTGCTGTTCGATCGCCGCAAACGCCTCCACCGTGAGCAGTTCCTCTTCATCATAAATCGGGTCGTCAGGCCGTGGAATAGACATGGAGGGGAACGCGACCGTGTTCAACTCTTCAAGCACCTGCCGGCCTTCCTTCCGTAATGAGCGTTGAATCGTGCGATGTGACGGAGGGCCTGAATCATCATCTTCGCCGTTTTGTAGCTGGAAGGGACCACACCCAATTGGTGACCCCCGTCTAGCTGCAAGTTTCCGAATCTCTTCCACCGCACGCTCAACCGTTGATTGAAGATCCGCGAATCGGTCGTCTTCTAACCGAGACGGTTTGAACGTGCTCTCTGACGGCAGATCATTCGGCTCAAAGCCCATCGCAGTCGCCAGCTCCGGATTCGTTTCGAGTCGGTCAGGAATCGTCGATAGCGATATATCTTCCACTTTCGCCCACAGGTAGGCACAAAACATCGGACCGAACGGTGTCGCAGTATGCCACTCTGGATAGCTATCTCGGCCTGTATACAGACAAGTGTCGAGCTCAGGCAGCAAATCAACCCATTCGGTTTCTTGATCGATGAACTCGTCTGCTTGCTGTCCAAGTCTCGTAGTTGGTGTAGAGAGGGAGTCAGAGTAATCCATAGTATGAGAGTCAAGTTACCAACTAATTGCTCAGATTCTGAGTAAAGCGGAGGGGTGCAGTTTCCGAAACCGAATTCATACAAAACACGACGAAGGGATGGATAAAAAGCAGAAATCGCTGAATACACTCTGTCGCTGATGGCACTCAACTGGTGACCTCGCTCCGCATCAGACTCTACTCAGATTCTGAGTGGAATCAACATCTTAGTAAGTGTCCGCTAATCGTTCCAGTGATGGAGAGCCAGCTGGAGAAGTTCTTTACGAAGGAGGGTTCTATCGGGCTGATACTTGCGATCGGCCCCGACGGAGCACGATTCAAGGAGATAAAACCACAAGTAGCTGTGAGCCACGATACAGTCTCCAACCGAATCGATGAAGCCCGCAATATTGATTTAGTTAATACTGAACCCACCTCCGATGTAGGCACCACCTTCAGAAACACGCTCTCAGAAGCCGGGCTGGTTTGCTATTCAGGGATGGTTGAATTGGGATTGGATAAAGCACATTCCGAGTATGTAGACGCGATCAAGAAATACAATAATTTGTCAGAGGAGTACACCGACAAAGCCGGGGACAAAAAGGAATGGTTCAATTGGTTCGTTGAGAGTGATGCACTGGCTAACTCGCTGTTAGATAATGCGGAAAACAGCACTTTCCAACGTTATGCGCCGGGTATGATTTTGCCGGAACCGCTTCAAGACGCTCTCTCGCGAGGTTCGATTGAGCCTCTCCTCACATCTGAGAGTGATGATATCGATATCTTATTATGGAAATTCATGTACTATCCCCCCAAACCGGATCAGGAAGATATCGAAGAATTCGATTCGGAGAACTCTGGGGGATCGGCAGACGGCATTTGATTTCAGTGTTTTACGGGTCGCTAGCTCTGCTGAAATCCTCAACAGATGATACATTCTGGCCCGGTTGCGGTCAGTACAGGTGGCCTATCTATCGACGAGTTGTAGCGTGACGAATATAAGGAGAGTAAGCGGGAGAATATACGCGAGGAGAATAGCTATGACCCCGACAGCCAGATTAACTGCGCCACCGCCACCAGAGCCTGTCTGTATGTAGATGAGGACAGCGAACCAGAGAGTTGCTAACTGAATAATCCGAGTATCGTCCATAGAATGTTATTAGGCGTTTCTGTGTAATCGTTTTCGATAATTCTCATTGAACGGCTGTTTCAGGCGAGACTATATCTGAAGAACAGGATTCCAACAGCGCCATTATTACCGGACAGTCACGAGACCGGCGAGAACGAGTAACGCACCAGTAGCAATCGTTAACAGCGGCGTGCTGAGACTGGAGGTCGAATCAACCGTGAGCCAGAGTGCGGTACCCAAGCAACTAACAGCGACGACTGCGCTGAAGACTTCGATACGACGTGGCTTGACAGTTCCAGTCCGGGCTCGGGTATACAGGGCGTGTCCCAGCACAGTAGTGGGGAAGATCCCTGCGACCACAAGCGCGAGATGAACGGCAACCACGCCCGCCGTGTCGAGTACAGGTATAATGTCGCTCGAAAGTGCCCCAAGAGCATACAATCCAAGCAGTCCCACCAAGAGAACTGCAAGGGAACGTTCGACACTACTGGCCGATAAACGCGGGAAGCGGGAAACCGTCTTACCCATGCTAAAGATTCCCGTCCAAAGCGTCATAAATTCTCCGTCAAGAAGTCGAGATACTTTATTGGATAGTACGCACTCTTCAGCGACCAGCTGTTTCAGACAAGAACCTATCTGAAGAAGAAGATTTCAACAGGGTCATAGAGCCGTTTATGTAGACAGTTAATTGAGTGAAGGAAAGATCACCCATCAGGCGGGGCGAGATTCTTCATTCGGAAATCAGATTGAGGAACATACACCCCAGCGAGGACAGCTAGCTCTCTAGTGCGCTGGATATCCGCAAGATTGTGATACAGCAACGGTTCCCACTCCTCGTTCTCGAAGGCAGCTACAGCTGATTCACTATCATCGAAGGGATCGCATGTGTCCTGACCAATCAGTTCATTGTAGACGCCGACAAGGTCGTTCTGGTCATTCGTATCGAATCGGTCGACGACGTCGAGCATATCCGCATACGCCAAATTCGGAAACGGCCACTCGATATTGTGCTTCACACAGGCAGTTCGTACAAATGGAAGGTCGAACCCCCCGTTCCACGTTTCGCCATGATAGGCGGTGAGGTAGTGACGATCGTCGTCGAGATGGCTATCCGCGAAAGTCTTGAGCGCGGTGAGAAGCTCGCATTCATCAGCCGTAACAGCGAGATCGATACTCCCAGTAGAGTGCTCTCGAAGTGCTCGTTCGAGTTCGGTGCCATTAGCGGGTCGACCAGCAGTATTGAGGATAAGCACCTCTCCAACTTCGTGTGCGAGTCCAGCGACTGTAATCACAGCATCGTCGCCGAGCCCACTGGTTTCAATGTCGAATGCGATCGGGGTGAGATTGCCCATAAGAGACGCCTAGTACCAAACACACAAAATGTCGAGAGGGTGATTTCCGAAACAGTTGATTCGGTGTAGGCTACTGTTTGAGAGATTCTGTTGAGATACTTTCTGTAGATGCGTTTTCGTCTGAAACCGCTGTTCGCTGAAGAGTGCGTATCTAACGACCCAAAAATGTGTCACGACGTACCAACAGGAGAGTGAGCACGATCAGCGGAAGTGATAGGTAGATAATCAATATCATTAATGGAATATCTATCCTCACAGCCTGAATCGCACCAATCACCGCCGCTACGAGTGTTCCATACCAGCCGATGAGCCTTCCTTGATATACAAAGACCGCCAGTACACCCAGTACAATCCCTATCGCACTCCATCGGAGAGCAGCGACCGTTTGAGGACTGATCCCAGTTTCAACAGCTGGCCCCGATAACTGGGACAATGCCGCAAACAAGAATGAGAGGGCTGCGAACACCGCTAATCCGGCTACAAGACCGAGAACATCTATTGGTGGGCGTCCCTCACGTTTCTTTTCAAAAAGTGTGGAAGGATTTCCATCTGGCATATCTCATATTCTTATTCGAGGCACTTAATTAATCATGGCTCTGTTGAAATCCTCAGAGAGTTACATGTTCGTCCTGTAATTCCACGAGATGAAGGCCCTCCCGAAGTCACAGATTCTCCGGTTTACTGAGAAGGCGATCCACTTGGCCCGCCGAGCCGTTTCTCGTTACTCCTCGAAATTCTCCAAACACCGCTATACACTCCCGCAGCACATTGTTCTGCTCTGTCTCAAAGTTCGGAAGAACACGACCTACCGTGGCCTACTTGACGAACTGATCGAGATGCCACGCATCCGTCGTGTTCTTGGATTAGTTGAACTCCCTACACCGTCAACGCTCTGTAAGGCGTTCAATCGGCTTGATATGGCTGTGTGGCGTGTCATACTAACTCTCTCAACGGCGCTACTCCCGACGAGCGGAGTTGTTGGCATTGATGCGTCAGGATTCGACCGCAGCCACGCTTCGAAACACTACACGAAACGTGCTGAACTCACGATTCAGCAGCTCAAGGTGACGTTGCTGGTCGATGCGAAGGTAAACACAATTCTCGATCTACACGTGACGACGACACGAAAACACGATAGCCAGATCGCTCCGTCGTTGATCAAGCGCAATCCCGAGGACATTGACATTCTGCTCGGTGACAAGGGCTACGACGACCAGAAGATCAGGCGGCTTGCCCGTCAATCCGAGGTATGGCCACTAATCAAGCATCGTGAGTTCACATCACTCCACAAGGCATGGAACGCGCGCTTAGACGCTGACCTCTACGGCCAGCGGAGTCAATCAGAGACTGTCAATTCAACGATCAAGCGGAAGTACGGTGCGTTCATCCGGTCACGACGCTGGTGGAAACAGTTCCGTGAACTCGCTCTTAGGTGTCTTGTCCACAATATCAATCGATCACTTTGAGGACGTAACAGAAATATCTC
>NZ_JBQVRO020000013.1:0-69295 GCF_052439115.2 Halorubrum sp. FL23 | reverse complement strand
CTTCCTCTGACGTATCAACTGCTACTTCGTTGCGTCGAGTGTTGGCTTGGTTCTAAATGATCTTGCGACGCGACCCAAAATGTAGCAACGCGTACTACGGATTCTTTGGCTCTGCTGAAATACTCAGATCCTGTCAAAAGTTGTGTGACACATGTAGAGTCTGTAGTCAGCAACTCAATTCGTGGTTTTTTGACCTCATAGATAGCACAACAGTCTATGACAGAAGAGATATCACTCGATGGTCGGACGTTCGTTGGCGTTGCAAACACCGATTCGGGGGAGGTGAGTGGGGATACTCGCTTCGAGTTCGAACAAGAAGGTGAACGGATTTACGCACACTATACAGGTGGGAGTATCGTTGATGGCCATCTCGTTGGAACGTTTGACGGCCATGAATGGGACATCAGGTACTCACAAATCAACACGGAGAATGAAACCGCAAGTGGCCACTCTGTGGGCACCGTCAAACTGCTTGACGATGGTCGCGTACGTATCGAAGACGAGTGGGAATGGGAGTCACAAGATGGTAGTGGCGAGTCAGTGCTTGAAGAGGTCGTCTAAAACAACTCTACTCTGGCCGATTCGTGTGTATTCACCGGCGACTGCGAAGTCTATCAAAGACCGAGGGGGTTCAGCATTTTCGAGGTGGAGCCCCCGACCTCAAGGAGCGAACGGAGTGAGCGAGTAAGTCGGGGAGGAAACCGACATGGTACGACATAACCGCCACACTGCGACCGACCGACTCCCAATTTTATAAGTACCGTCAGGTACTCTCTGAAAACATGGATGTGCGTCGAACTGCCGTCGTGAAACTCGCTGTTTCCGACGAGCAACGCGACGCACTCCACCGAACCGCCGAGCAATATCTGTACTGCGCGAACCGAACCGCCGACTACTGTTGGTCCGACACCACCTACACCGAGTGTAAGACCAACAAGCGAGGGGCTCGTGATGCGCTCTACTCCGAACTTCGAGAGAAGACAGACCTACAGGCCCAACTTGTCCAAGCTGCTATCAAACGCGCTGTCGAAGCCGTCAAATCATGTGTCGAGCGGTGGAAAAAGGGGCAGCGCGTCTCTCAACCGACGTTCACCGCCGAAACGATGGACTACGACACCCGGAGCGCCACCTTCTACCGGAACAAGGTGTCGCTGGCAACTGTTGAGGGCCGAGTCGAACCGTCGTTTGTCCCCCCGGCAGACAGTCCGACGCCCTACGAGCGGTACGTACTCTCCGAGAACTACGAGTTCCGCGAGAGTACGCTTCGGTACGATGCGGCCACTGACGAGTTCTATCTCAACATTTCGACGCGGCGGACAGACGGTGACGATGAGGTTTCGGAAGATACCGGGCACCCCGATCAAACGGTCCTCGGTATCGACCTCGGCGTCAATAGCCTTGCTGTGTCCTCAACCGGCACGTTTTGGCAGGGAGACGACTACGACCATTGGTGTCGTGAGTTCGAGAAGCGACGTGGTGAGATGCAACAGCGCGGGACACAAGCCGCTCACAAGGCCCTTCTTCGCCTCGGGAAGCGTGAAGACGCCTGGCGGAAACAGTACATCCACACGATCGCCAACGAACTCGTCTCGGAAGCCGTCGAACACGATTGTGACGTGATCGCGTTTGAGGACTTGAGCGACATTCGAGAGCGGCTTCCGCACGCGAAGTGGCACCACGTCTGGGCGTTCCGACGCCTCGCCGAGTACGTCTCCTACAAAGCCCCTGAACAGGGTGTCTCCGTGGAACAGATCGAGCCGAACCATACGTCCCAACGCTGTTCTCGGACGAACTGTGGGTTTACGCACCCGAACAACCGCCACGGAGAATACTTTGAGTGCCAGAAGTGCGGATACGACGTGAACGCGGATTACAACGCAGCGAAGAACATCGGGCTCCGGTACGCTCGAAAGCGGACACACAGACTCCGTTCCTCGCCCAAGTCGGGGAGCGGAGACGCACAAGTAGACGTGCGTATAAATGGTGGGACGTTGAACGGTGAGAGTTACCAGCCTATTGCTGGCGACTGATTGCCGGGAGTCCACATCAAAGCCCTACCCTCAAGGACCGAGGCGCGGAGCGCCGAGAGAGTAGGGTGGGGTAGTTTACAGACGCAGAACGCCCTTACATTTGTTGTATACGTGTCGGATAAACTTAAATCTGTTGATTTTGACCGTTGTGGTATCAAAACTGCCCCTATTCGTCGCAATTCAGCCTTTCAGAAACATTTAATTCGTTGTGGTTCTAGTACAACGATAAGGAGACTAATACATGTCCGATACTGAGTCAGAAACTACTGCCATTGATCTGGAAGGGCGAGAAGATCGCACCCACCTTCGTGGTGAGATGGCCCGCTCGCTCGCCCGAGGTGGGATGGAAGGTGTCCAAGTGATCAGCTGGGAAAGCGCAGAGATCGCTCTCACACCGAAGCGTCGTGAGATTATCGAGACGCTCCGCGAGAAGGAAATCGGGTCTGTTCGAGGACTCGCCCGGGAACTGGATCGAGACAAATCGCAGGTCAGTCAAGATCTGGCGAAGCTTGCAGAGCTAGGTATCGTTCGGTACGAAAAGAACGGCAACGCGAAGAGTCCCCGTCTGACACAGGAGCACATCGTCGTCGAGCCGATCGTATAAAAAGGGACAGATCAGTCCACTCGTGGGGGCCGAATATTCGGAAGTTGGATGACGATCGAGCACAATCTTAACCAACAAGATTGAGGATGAAAAGCACATGTTGGTTAATCATGCTGGTGGTCTACTCCACCGGAAACCTGGTGTGTTTGGCCCGCAAAGCCGCCAAAAGCTTAGGTTCACGCCGAGTGATATTCATTTGGAAGGAACTGTCACACGCTCCTTCCACCCCTTCATGAACGCTGACGAATCGCCCCTCGGTCGGTGTCCGAAATGTGGTGAGGACATATCGGAAGCATGGATTCTCGTTGAGTACGAAAAGGACGACGGCACAGAGGGCGTGTGGAGCGAGTGTCCGGCGTGTGAGAACGTTGTAGCGCCGGAGTAGGGACAGTAGAATAAAGTGTGGTTCGTCGCGTATGGGGTGTACAGTCTATAAATGGAGATTTCAGATCAACTTCAGTGTCTGTTCTCAGGGAAAGTCGAAGAACGGAACGGGTCATATGTGATTGAGATACCGGAGCAAGAGCTCCGCCTGGGCGACCTAGAGGCGGACGAAACGTACCGTGTCGCTGTGTTGCCGTCACCCACCACCAGCGAAACCACCACTACTGACGCCGATCCACAGCCCGAGCAACCGTCACAGACGCCCCCTGTCGAGGAAGGAGAACAACGCACTGTCGAAATCGAAGACATTGGTGAGCAGGGCGACGGCATCACCCGTGTTGAGCGCGGGTTCGTCGTTATTGTTCCCGACACCAAACAGAGTGAGCGTGTCACTATCGAGATCACCGATGTCCGCGAGAATGTCGCCTTCGCGGAAGTTGTCGATCGCGTCAGTTACTACGAGTAGTTTGAAGCGTTCATTCTTCTTCGCTGCGGGCGTGATCGCGTGAGCGATACTTTCATTTATATTATCCTCGTGGGGTTCAAGCTTGCTCCCGACGAAATAGAACGCTTCGCACAGGCAGCGAGACAAGTACAACTACTGAGTTGTACTGGACTTCTGCCTCTCCAACTCTGTTGAAAACCTATTCTTCAGACATATTGTTGTCTGAAATAGCTGGTCGCTGAGGAATGCGTATTGATCGTCTTCGGTATCCGGCAACCATGTCCTACCCGATACGAATTTGAAGACTCGCTAAACAGTATCGTTTATGCAGTTCGGAAATTTGGTCTCCGCTCACCTCCCAAATGCCGTAGTTGCTGCGACCATATTCACGCTCTACAACACCTATACTGGTGATGTTGCTGACCCAGTCACGATTGGTATCGAATATCTCACCTACGTTACTGTAATCTTCATCGGATTCGTAGTTATCACCCCCATTTTGAACGAGGCATTCGGCAGTGTTTCAACGTGAATCCTCTGTACTGACCACAGCCGGCCAGAATGTGTCACTTCGTGGGGATTTCAACAGAGCCAATAGAGCCATATAATTATAATTGGAATACGCACGGAGATGTGATGCCCTCCACCCGGTCCATTCTAGTCAGTCTTCTCGTTGGCCTCGTCCATACGGGAACACTCATCGCTGTAGCACTGGCGCTCGGATATTCGATCGGCCCATCAGAGTACACAAGTTTCGGGATTTGGTGGCGCTATGGCGGGCTCGTCGTTGTGGCTGCCGTTCCAGTATGGCTTGTGCTCCGGTATCGAATGATCGCTCCACTAATCGCCCTCGTGCTGACCACTGGCTACGTGCTCGGAATGGAACTCACCCCACCGGGACCGACCTTTCGTGATGTCGCAGAGTTGGAGCGGCTAGCTGAACCGACCGGCATCACCATCGTCGAGAACGGGCTGTATATCGCCCGGTATATGCTGAACGCCTCTGTCTGGACGGTTGGATTTCTGTTTCTCGGTCTGGTCGAATACACTGTTCGAACAGGTTGGAAGCGACTTCCAGCAGTACCCTCACCGAACGCACTAATTTCGATCCCCGCATCGCGGAAACCGGCGATAGGTATTGCCACTGTCGGTGGCGTGCTCCACGCGGTCGTAATGCTGTGGTTTGCACTCCGACTTGGTCTCACCGTCTCGGGCGAGTTCAGCTGGCTCATGTACATCAGTAGTACCCTTGGAATGTGGATACTCGCTGCCGTTCCACTGTATCTTTTAGTTCGCCATTTCGTGGTCACGCCAGCGACGGTCCTCACGGTGTTCATCCTGCTTAATGTACAGGCGGAGTTCACAGCCAGTCCCGATGATCCGCACGCACTGTACTTCGGCGCGTGGTTTCTCTACTTCGGTCTTCTCCTCATTATGGCAGGAATCGAGATCGGACTTCGCCGGCTGTAAATCGAACAACAATTGCGCGTGATAACGTAGTCACGTTTCAGCAACCGTTTTACGCCGACCACAGCTTCGACTGAAGCTTACTCTCACGATATGTCGTACAACCACAGCGACTGCTCGTACACCGAGAAGCCAGAACAACACCGACTACGGCTGAGCAGTAACTAATTTACTGATTGTCTATCTTCTCCAAATATGAACGGTCGGCACACTGCTACTGCTCTCCTAAACATAGTCCGACTCGAATTCCGCCGACACCGTCGCTCGCGCGGAACGATCGGAACGCTCGCAGGCCTCACACTGTTCTGTACGTTCTGGAGCGTCCACAACCTCTCTATCTCGACGTATCCCCCAGATGCGTCGTTAAGGAACGACGGCGTGTTTTCCGTTGTTGCCCCCAGTCAGAACCTCTTACTCCTTGATGCTGCCACCTCAGTCTTTGTCGGCCCGCTGTTGCTCTGTGCCGGCGTTCTCCTCGGCGTAGGTACTGTCACAACGCCACGTGCCGAGGGGACGCTACGGACGATTCAGACCTTTCCGTACAGCCGGCGGAATGTGTTCGTTGGTCTAGTCCTGTCTAGGCTCGTAGTCATCGCAGTTATCGTCTCTGTTCTCACGACCTGTACCGTCATCGCTGCATCCTTCGCTGGGGTTCAATTGTCGTGGGCGATGGTGTTCGGCTTCGCCGTTCTCCTAACGCTCCATACAGCAGGCGGTGTCGCCGTCGGTGCGATGGTCTCGACGCTCCGGATCGAACCCATCGCGGTGTATCTACTCGGTGTCGTCGCCGCTGTCGGTCTGCTGCTTCTCGGCGGGTTTCTCTCTTCGCAGTTCATACAGGCCGGATTGTTCGCGCCGCGGACCGCCTTCCACGTCGCGCTGGCCGGCCTGCATGAGGACTGGACGACGCTCTTCCAGCAGGCGCTGGCGGACGCGACGGGTGACCTTCGACCGCTGTTCGGCTCTATGGTGGGTGGAATGCTTGTTTTGTGTACATGGGTGGTGGTGCCGACACTGCTCGGGGCCGTCGGCTACAAACGGGGTGACCTCGGCCGATGATGGACGCATCCGACGATTACACACCAGCAGTCGTGACTGACGGTTTCACCAAACGGTTCGGCTCTGTCACAGCTGTTGAAGGGCTTGAGATGACGGTTCCGGCCGAATCAGTGTACGGACTGCTTGGACCGAACGGGGCAGGGAAATCGACCATTATCGACGCTCTAGTCGGGCTCATCCACGCTACCGAGGGGACGGTACGTATTCTCGGAATGGACGTTCGTACCTCACCGGTCGAGATCCGCCGACGAACCGGTATCTTGCCGGACGGGTTCACGCCGTACGAGCGCCTGACTGGCCGGGAGCATCTTGATGCCGCCGCCCGCGCCAATGGCGTGACGGTCGATACTGATGAGGCTCTGGCGCGGGTCGGGCTTGCTGACGCCGCCGACCGCATCGCAGGCGGGTACTCGCAGGGAATGAGACAGCGGCTGGGGCTAGCGATGGCACTCGTCGGCGCACCCGATCTGATCGTACTCGACGAACCGGCGGCCGGACTCGACCCCCATGGGATCGACCTGTTGCGGCGCATCGTCCGAGAGGAGCACGCTCGTGGCGCGACCATCATACTCTCAACACACCAACTCGCACAGGTCGAAGCGGTATGTGATACGGTCGGCATCATCGATGATGGTCGGCTTGTCGCAGAGGATTCTGTGGAATCTCTCCGTCGCACCGTCGGGACCGAGGCGACGCTCCGTGTCAGGCTTACTGGATCGATCGACCGTGCCCGAGATCTCCTCGGAGAGCTTGACGGCGTGACTGGAGTGAATGAGGATGGCGACGTACTTATCGTGCGGTGTGAGGCCGAACAGGGAACCGCCGGTGTCATCGCCGCACTTGAACGCTCTGACGTGGGCGTTGAATCGTACGAAAAATCTCTTCCTGGTCTCGAACAGGTGTTTGAGGCCTACACCGACAAGCAGTGACCGACCGTTCGTCGCCTCGTCGACTGGCAGCACAGGTGGGTCACGTTGCACGGCAGGAACTCTTGTGGCTCCGGCGTAGCTGGACGGTCCCAACCGTTGCTGTCCTGTTCGTTCTCTCGATTGTAAGTGTCGTTCAGCAGGCTGACCCGCCTGGACCAGGGGAGCAACCGCTCACGGTCCTCGCACTGGTTCCCAACGGCGACTCCCTCTCATCGACCGCGGTCATTCTGTTCACGCTCGGTCGCGTGCTGACACTTCTGCTCCCGCTCGTCGTTGTCGTACTCACAGCCGGAACGCTCGCCGGCGACAGGGAAGCGGGGCGGCTCCGGACACTCCAGACATTCCCGGTCTCGCGTCGTGCTGTCGTTGGTGGGAAGCTCCTCGCCCGGTCGGCCGTTGTGGGAAGCGTCGTAGTACTCGGTCTGATCGCGGGTGCGCTAACGTCGTGGTTCCAGTTCGGGGTCACCGACCCGGTTAGCTACGGCTTGTTCCTTCTCGTCTCGGTGGGGTTTGCACTGTCTTTGACCGGAACGACGATGGCCGTCTCGACACTAGTCACGGCGCGATCTCAGGCCGTCGCTCTCTCGTTGGGG
This sequence comes from Halorubrum sp. FL23, assembly GCF_052439115.2. NCBI lineage: Archaea > Methanobacteriati > Methanobacteriota > Halobacteria > Halobacteriales > Haloferacaceae > Halorubrum > Halorubrum sp. FL23. The sequence goes on along the minus strand of NZ_JBQVRO020000013.1, from coordinate 61,784 downwards.
CCCTTTCTCGTCTTCGCGTTTCTCGGAGTCGACCCGGGTGTCCCGTCGGTGCTCCGAACGGGATTACTCGTCCAGCCCTACCAACTCCTCGTCGCGGGCACCCACGACCAGCTCGTCGCTATCCCGCGGGTGATGGCAACTGCTCGCCCGCAGGCTCCGCTCGGTGGCCTTGTCCTCTCCGACGGGGTTTCGTTCTGCGCGCTGTTCGCGTGGCCAATCATGCTCCTCATACCCGCAGCGGGTCGGTACTGTCGGCGGGATTTGTGAACCGCCTCGGGGTCAAGCCCCGAGGCACTCTGCCCTGCTATCTGTAGATCTTCTGGTGCCGGGCTCATACGAACGATCTATTTTTGATCCTATGAATCGTTTAATTGTTCCAGCAGAGTTGTCGGATATGTGACTGCAAAACGCCACATTCTAGATTCGGGATTATCCAAAACAAAAGCGAAGAGCTATCGAAACGGATTTTCAGCAGCGTTAGTTACTGGCTTCGCGGTTCTCTCGTATCAAAATGCGTTAGAACCCGAGACATCTCTCGTACGTCTACTTGAAGAGTGGTGATAGAATAGGTCGACAAATGATTCGTCTCACCAAACTTATACTCTATCCTGCCACATCGGGAGATATGCGCCGGTTTGTTCGAGGTCTCGCATCCATCTTGCTCGGATTGTTCATCGGATATTCTGTCGCGTTCATCGTTAGCCCTGACCCGACTGGCCTTTTCGCAATCGTCATTGGGCTGGTCCTAACTGTTGCGTTGACCACGGTATTCTATGTCGGCATCAATAAACTGACTGCGTCCGGATCAGAGTAGCCAGCGTTGTGTTCGAACGCTCATTCAACCGGCTTATTCACCGGATTTTAGGTGTACGCAACACCTAGTGTATCGTTCTATCACACCTTCACAGGCGGTAGTTACTTTTGCCACGGTTGAACACATCGAACTATGACAGACTTACAACAGTATGGGCCTTCTGCGATTGATCTCGCTGGAAGCCAGTATACTGTCGAGCAGACTGGACGCGATAAGAACTTTCGACCCGAGTATGAAGCGAGAGACGTTACGGGTGACACGCTTTTTCGTACCACGTACCAGATGTACGAGGGAAAAGATGAGTTCCCATTCGTCGATGCTGATGGGTCTGAGATCTGTCGTGTAAAGGCGATCGACACGTGGGACATCGCTGGTGAGTATCTCCTCACGGACAGCCGTACCGACGAAGAACTCGTTATCCTCGACAATAACCTGTCGTTGTTGCAAGACACGTGGCGACTCCGCGATGCCGAAGATGAATCGCTGCTTGCTGAGATACGGTCACGTGGCGCAGTTATCACCCTCGCAAGAAAATTCCTACCGGTCGGACAAGGGATTGCCCACAAGTACGAGATAATCGATGCAGAAGGCAATTCAGTCGGCTCAATCGAAGGCGAATTCGCGCTGTTTGACTTCGATCAGTACGAGATTAATCTTGCCGATATGAGTTCAGTTCCGACGGAGCCAGTCGTGATCGCGGCGATCGTCATTGACGCGATTCAAGGAAATTGAAAACCCCGGCACAAGTCTCGATTCACGACACGACACCCTGAACGTAGATATGCGCGTAGGCGCTTGCCCACACAATTGAGAGTAGTTCACTGACACTCGATGAAATTATGCTCAAAACAGGGTTCAACGGAGCTAGACTCGTCCCCATCCCGGGAACATATGTCGGGAGAAAGAGGCTCAGTGCACTCCCAATAACGATCACTCCTATAAGAAAGAACTTTCCTCGGTAGTTCGTCGTAATACGCCAACTCACCCGGAATGATTTGAGCGGGCCGTACTGGCCGATGACACACGCCTCAAGTGCGAACCAGATCTTGAACAGGAGAAACAGAAACGGTACCGCAAAGGCGATGCCACCGACTGCTGCAACGACGGGAAACCCCAGCAGATCCACAGGATTACCAGGTATCATACCGACCAGAACCAAGAGCGGAAGAACCAGGAGAAACGGAATCGTCAGCACCGAAACGACGGTGAAAATGATAACGCCGACTAACGCTGGTGTCCGGGCGATACTTCGACGCAATCCCTCGCGTCTGGTGACAGGGTTGCCCGTCAGTTCGCCGGCAACGATCGTTCCCACATAGGCGCGGATCAAGATGATGAACGCAAACCCTGTCAGAATCTCAAAAACGCTGATTGCGGGCATCGGAAGCACGTTGATAGCGTCCGTTTCGAGAAGCCGATTAGCCAAGATGATCACGCCTGCGAAAACGACGATTGACGGATAGGACCGAAATAGGCGAACGGACCAGACTAACGCATCCAGGACGCTTCGACGGGTTGCGGTCGCCTCGATATTGCGGCATTCGAGACATCCACAGCCATCGACATCGTCTCGGGCCTTGATCGTTGGTGCCACGTTACCCGTGGTTGTGTCGCTGGCAGTTGAAGTGCTTCGGACCGGTGTGTCGGTATGGTCGCTCATTCGGCAGTAATGAACTGGGAGATGGATTCGCCGGCGGCAAGCAGGATCGACGGTGGACCAAGTAGTGAGGCGAAGGATTTGAACGCGCGTTTGAGACTCGGCCGATCGTCCTCGGTACCGAGAAAGAGTAGTGTCGGGTCTTCAGAAACGACGTAGACGCTCATCTCACGGCCTTTCTCCGAATAACAGGTGTCCGTAACTTCAATCACACCGGCGGATTCGAGGTTCTCCAGGTGGTAGTGGACGTTCTGTACGCTCTGGTTGAGCTGGTCAGCGATCCGTGACGGCGTCGCCGGCGTTTCGTTGAGCAGCCGAAAGATGTCGTATGCGGTCTCGGACGATAATGCTTCGATCACGTCTCGCGTCCCGTCGTCGTCGAGACTCAGGACGGCCGGAGTATCACTTCGTTCGACAGTAGCGTCAGTTTGTGTCGGAAGGATCCGTGACATAGGGGTTGGTTAGTTTCTGTGGGCGGCGATCGCGGGGATCTGATCTGTTCGGTGGTTGTTCGAAACTATCGTACGTAATTGTTGGTGGATGGTCATACTGAGCCCTGAGTATCAGTTGAGGCAGCGATTAATCGCATATAGTAGGCCGTGTACACCGTGTAGAAGTACGCGAAGCCGACCGCGGAAAGAACGATCCCGATCGGGAGCAGGACAACGATCGGAATCCCGAGCTCAATCGGTAATACGTCAGCTGGGCCAGCATCTGTCATCGTCAACTGGACCAGGTATTCGGGAATGAAGAAGACGTTCAGCAGGACGAGCCATGCCACGGAGAATCCAGTGACGCTTTTCAGGTTCGAGCGAACGAGCCCAACACTTCTCCGGAACGCATCAGTGACACTCGCGTTTTCGATGACGATCGCCGTGTCGTAAAACTGCACGAACATAATGACAACAAGGATCGACACCAGCCAGATAAGCACAGAGATGACGCCTGCGACGAACGCAGCCATCTCGTGAATCACGGTGAGCGCCATCGTTCCGATACCGAGGATGAACCCGAGGAGCCCAAATCCGATCGCGGTTCCAAACACGAGTAGCACGAACACTACAGTTGCAAGGAGAAGCCGAAGGTAATGAGTCCGGGCTACAGTGAAAAAGTGAGTAAGGGATGCGTCTGTGCCGTCGATCGCAGCTCGGGCAGTGCCGATGAACCCGCCGATAACGAACGGGAAGACGATCAGCCAGGCGAGCGATGCGCCTGCCGAAAGGAGTGGTGATTCGATCAGGTGATCGACGTATTGCAACTGGCTGCCCACCCCGACGAGTAGTCCGGCGACGAGCAGGATCGGATTCGCGCGGAGAGCGGTAAATCCATCTTTGAATGCGGAGACGGTGACCATCGTATCTACGGGTTCCCGCTGTCATATATTAGGTCGAACGTAGTATCAAAACCAAATTTAAGCATCTGAGGCCTTCTAACCCCGGTTTCGTGGACACGGCATAAAGTACAGTTTCGATTTGAACTATCGGGCTCTTGAAGCACCCCGCCCAGCGATAACTGGCTACTCGTGATACTACGTCAGTATCGTATATTGTGCGAACAATTCTGTGAGATAGAACTGTTTCGAACCCTATCGGTGATCGGTAAACGTGGCAAATGAGTGCTCAATATACTCGACGGACGTTGTTGACGACACTCGGAGCAGCGGGAGTTACGAGTGTCGCTGGCTGTCTCTCGTCAGGTGATAGTCGCTTTCGATTGAGTGCATATCCGACAGAGGACCCGTACGAGGCATTCCTACTGACGGATCCAGCGGGACACCGAGCCCAGTTCGCTATCGATTACCCTGACGAGTACAAGCGTGCCGTCTACGACGAGTTGCTTGCAAATGGCTCGGTTACGGTGCTGAACTACCAGTTGGCCTACGAGTATGAGTTCGGCTCCGAGCAACGGGACCGTCCTCAGTTCGCTACTGACGGCGATCGGTACTATTGGATCCATGTCGAGACGGCTCGTACTGTCGAACGAGACTGGTGGGAGTTCTATCTCGACTTGCAGGATGCGGATCAACCCGACGGTACTGATCCGGTAACAGTACCGGTCGCGTCACTGTCCGATCGTGACCAGCAGATACTCCAGCAGGCGATGGAAGCCGCGGCGGCAGATCGAGACCCAGCTATCGACGTTGGTGATCAGGAGCCCGGGTCACGCGGCGTCACGTATCACCATCACCTTGATACCGAAGCGAGCGACCTCGTCCCATCCCCGCCGTTTGAGTATCTACAACACAACGATCATCTGTTTCAGGCACGGGCCGAGCAGAATGCCATCCCCGTAAGCGAACGGACGTTCACAGCCGAACAGATCAGCGAATCACAGTCTGAATACGAGCAACATATCCGCGACACCGTTCTCGAAGTCGACTTCTCGACGGTCTCGCTCACAGGTGAGGCGACAGAGGTGCTCAACACGGCAACAGACGGGCGACCAGTCTCGGGGTTCTATGAAGAGTCACCACCAATGTCGGACGGACTAGGCACAGTCCTCACGCAGCTCAATGCCGCCGATCACGTACGGGAACACAGCGACTATGAGGGGTATACGACATTTCCGAATATGTACGCAATCTACGATGGGAGTTGGTACGAATTCGAGTTAGCTGTCTATCCCTAAGCGAAAATTCGACGATTTTGTTGAAGCCCTCTCCATCTGATATACTTTGGTTTGGTTGCGATCTGTACAGGTGAAGCACCTAACAGCATTTCCTTGCACGCCACACCCGCCAGCGTATCTCATGAGTTTTCGGACGCCCTGTTCATGCTTGATAGCGTGTATCAGCGAATGTGTTCTGACTGTTGCTGGGCTTTTGAAGTGAAAAGTAGAAACGCGATTACACCTATGAATAAAATTACGAATGGGAGCGTCGTGGCACCTTGTTGGCCGTAGTACTGCGCAAATGCGATGGGACTCACAGATAGACCGAACAGGCCAATAGCATAGCCGAACTGGTCTACCCGGTCGTCAAATTGGATAGAACTTCCAAGGAGAGGAATATCAAATTCCAAATAGAAGTACCCAGCTCCTGCGTAAACCGCCGCTGTTCCCATTGCAACGAACCAGTCAGGGGAAAGAAACCAGTATATGCTGAATCCCACCAACAGACCACAGAGAACGGCGAGCGGGAGATCTCTATCCATATCCATACAGTATCAAAGTTATTGTAAACTTTTGTTGGTTCTCGTGCTAGTTCGCCGTACAAGGATTTCTCTATACGAATATTAGAGTTGCACTACTCAGCGACCCGTTGTTCAGATGAAAATGTGCTGAGAGATAAGAATTCAACAGAACCAGTCTGACTTAATTTCGATCGCCTAGTGCCGCTGTCAGCGCCCGTATTTGTCTCCATCCGTTGGATCGAAGCGCTGCAGGTATGCGGCGGCGCGCTCCATCAAGTGCCGTTCGAAGAGCAGCCGAGGCGTTCTCAAAGATTCCGTGGCCGTGTCCGACGAGGATTCGTTGTAGGGCCAGTCCTTCGAACACGGATCGGGGTGGTACGAACCGACATAGTAGATACATTCCGAGTCGCTCTTCACCCACGGTGAACAGCGGTGATGTCCCGAGCACGTCGGGGACGTAGAGTGTCTCGTCGAACCCGCGATAGGCAACCGCTTCAGACCAGCCGGGGAACGGACGGCAACGACGAAGTTCGAATCCGGACGTACCAACCGTATTCGTCTCCGGTTCGATCGGAGCATCGAGTTGAGATGTCGCCCGAGGGAGCCACGGGGGACAGTACACCGGTACATCGTGACGCGCCGCGAAAACGTCTGCGTCACGGACGTGGTAGTTCGAACAGACGATCACGCCCCGCACGTCGCCAAGCGCCGGAAGTTCTTCGTCGATCCCCGGCGCGTCGATCGGATCGATAAGCCACACGCCACCGTCCTCTCCAACGACGGCGTGACTCATTCGGCGACCGGTTTCGGTCGGATGTGCGAGCCACCCGATCCCGCCGTCCCATTGATCGACGACCTCGTACTCTGAAGCAGGACACCGGTCGTAGATCGGCATCGTCAGCTCTCAGGGAAGACCGTGTCCGGATCCCGATCATCGAACGGACCGACCTGTTCACCCGTCGTCGCGTATCGATACAGCGCCGTCCGGACGATTACAGATGCCGTCTGCGAGCCGACGATGGCAGCGATGATGATCACGCCACCACCGACGAGTGCGCCCGTAGCGAGCCCGCCATCGAGCACGAAGAATCCAACCGCACCCAGTGCGACGCCCGGAAGCGCAACGAGTAGAAAGACGAAACTCACGCCGAGCGTAGCGGAGACGCTTTCACCCCAAGTCTCTCGGAACAACGACCCGCTCCGCCGGAGCTGGCGACGCAGACTCCGTCGCTGATCGAGGACGATGACTGGCACAATAAAGAACGTCAAAAGCGCCCACGCGAGATTGAAGACCGCTCGCGTCAGGCTTCCGACCACGCCGAACTTCTCATCGAGGATGTACAGGACCGTCCCGAGCGTCGCAGCGACGACGGCCCACACAGCGATCTGACGGCGGGCACGCCACGCTGCGGCGAGCCCATCCCGAACGGATGTCGATTTACCATCGAAGAGCTGGGCCGCGCAGTGTACCACGGCGGCGTTGAAGAACGTCGCTACGCTCGACGAGATCGCAATCGCACAAAACAACACCCCGTACTGGTAGAGATCGTTGGTGACGAGCGACTCAACGAGGCCCTGCTGGAAGACGATCACTGCGAGAACAGCGAAGGCACTCCCGACGGCGAGAAGGCTCAACACCGGCAGGAGTACCAAGCTCGGTTCTCGGGTGAACACGCGCAGGCTATCACGGGTAATGTCGAAGCCGCGTCGGTATTTCGAAGCCATATTGAATCACCAAGTTAGGGCGGTGTTGCAACGACAAAGCCGATTTCGTCCGTAGAGACACCGACCGATAATGCGTTCTCCGGATCGGTTTCTTCCCATCGGTACGTGTTCTCCAATCCGGTTTCCGTGCGGATCGTCACGTCGAGCGGTTCATTGGATGCGAGACTAGTGTATCCGTGATCGCCGTTTGCCGGAATGGATGCCGTGTCGTCGACGAGAACCTCGCTATCTTCAACGGTGTGTATGACCGTCGTGATGTCCTGTTCACGCTTCGTTTGATTGTTCACGATCAGATGCGGTGCGTTCTTCTGTGTCGTATGTGCGGCGACACCGCCGATTGCGATGAGGGAAACGCATCCTGTGAACAGGCCAATCGTGCTTCGTCGCGTGATAGAGGGCATATGTGGCAGGATTCACCAATTGTACGTATAAAAACTTGGAAGAGTCAAAATCAGCTTGAATGGGAACGAGTCGTGAAACAGATGGTTCCGGTCACGCCTGTGCGAAGTCGCTCAACGATTCACCAACACTAAAGCCGATTGCGTTATCGAACTCTTCCATACCGAATGCGATAGCGAGCATCTCCTCACTCGTGTCATCAATCGAGATTGACGTTGATGCAGTGGATTCTCCCTGAACTTCGGAATCACCATCCAATTCGACACTTGCTTCATAGGTGCCGGGCTCAGTCCATACGTCTTCGTAGGCCGTCGTGCCGTCTTCATCGTCTTCTTCGTCAGTATTGTTATCGTCCGACGCTGGTGGTAACTCGAACGATTCTGAGAGAACAGTCTCATCTCCCGGGTCGGTGATCGTTACAGTACCAGTGAGGACATCGTCAGTTTCGTTGAAGAGATTGACATCACCCAACGCGAGATCAGCAAGGTGGTCTACGAGCGCCGTACAACCGGCTGTGCCGCCGAGGAGTCCGACGCCACATGCGGCGAGGAATCGGCGTCTGTTGGTGCTGTTCGAGCACTGAGCAAGTGTCTGTAGAGGGCCATATACGGCATTGAAGAGCAGACGGTGTCAATCTCCGGAACGTTCAAAATTTGATTTGAGAAACGAGTATCGTTTCCAATCAATAGCGGTGATTTTAGTGCGTGTTTCTGGAAGATACCAGTATGGCTGCCCTCCAAGCCACCCCACCCTCGCTTAGTGCTGCGGTCGCCGCATTTGTTGGACTTGCGCTCATCGGCGGCCTCATCGGAATCGTTGGTACCGTCGTGGTTCGCCGTCTTCGAAATCCCGTTGGAAAGTACCGGTTGCTGTATGGAGTCGTGCTCTTCCCGTATGTATTACTCTCCTACGCCGTGTTAGCCCTCACTGGGTCTGGGGCTGCGTTCCTCACGGCGCTTCCCGCTAGTCCGGAACTGCTGGACGGAGTGCTCTCGCAGTTCGTCACATTCCTCGCAGCTGGGTGTATCTGGCTTGTTTCGTATCTCCCGACGGTACGTGGCGTCCGCGACGTACGTGATGTCGAGCTTGCTACCAGCACCGCGATCAGCAAGATGACGCGGTACGTCGTCGGGCTTAGCGCCGTTCTGACGGTCGTACTCGCACCGTTGCAAGTGTTCTCGCTTGCGTCGTCACCACTTGTCTTCGTTCTCGCTCTCGTCAGTCTCATACTTGGTATGCTATACGTGTCCCCGTGGCTGATCCCGGTACTTCGTTCGACTTCGACACCAACTGGGGAGCGTGCCGATCGAGTCGAACAGCTCTGTTCACGGGCAGGCCTCAATGTACGAGACATCCGAATCCTCGAAACTGAAAACGAAGAAACGGCGAGTACAGTCGTTCGCGGGCCACCGAACTACCGACGCCTCTTCGTCACAAGTACATTTCTCGATGTATTCGACGATGAGACAGCCACCGCGCTGCTTGCAATCGAGGCAGGTAAACGTCGGACCCACGTTTTCGAGATCAGGCTTGGTACTGTCCTCGTTGCGAGTGTCGCACTCATCGCGTCAGTCATGGGTATCGGACCACGGTGGCCGTTGCTCGGACTTTCACTTGGAGTGGTTCTTATCGGGTTTTGGCTTGGCCGTCGACGAATCCGCGCCGCTGACGAGTACGCTGCCGAACAGGTCGGGAAGACAACCGTCGCTGATGCGCTTACCGAGTACGCCGACATGCACGCCTTAGAACCAACACGAAGGCGGATCCCGAACCCGCTCTCCATCAAGGTCGCTCTCGGGGACCGAATCGATCGGCTTCGCACAGCCGGCGATCGATAGAAGTCGCTCAGAGAGTTGAGATACCATTTGTACGATACCAACTGATGTACCACATGAAATACATATGTAAGAAAACGGGGTTCTAAGCATGCCCTCAAAGCGTGACCTGCTCGAAAGAAATACACCATATGACGGGCCAAACTGGTCCGAGTTTCAGTGGGACCGTATCTTAGCCTTCGTTGGGGGTGTCGTTATTACTGTACTCTACCTCTGGGTGAATCCATCTCAGCATGTTCCAGATTGGACTGCGGCGGCGCTCGGATCAGTCCCCGTTGGATTCCTCTTCTATGGTTTCAGCTCACAGTCTTGGCAAACCTGTGCAAAGATCGCCACCGGTACTGCAATCGGAATGAGTCTTGGAACCTATTTTTGAAATCTCATCCACTGATCTCTGGATTGATTTTCTTAGCGATCCATCCGCCGAAGAAACCACCGAATACGCCGATCAGGGCTCCCAACATACCCGTGGCAAGAGTAAGAAGACATAGAAGCACAACCGCAAATGCCTGCCCACCTTCGGAAGCCGACGTAATAAACCAGCTCCGGAGAAAGTCAGATGACCACGCAAAGGCGGGAATCGTTCCGAGGATGCCGGCACCTATTCCGGCTCGTTTGAAATGCCCTGATCCGTTCGCGGCGAGAAGCCCGGCGAATCCACTGCCGACAATCACTCCGGAGAGGTGATAATACGATTCTGCCCCGATGAACAGATTATGTGCAGTCACTATCAGAATACCGACCACGCCGCCGAAAAGCGCATACACATACGTTGGCAAATTCTCGTCGAACAACCAATCTAGATCCATACTGACTAATTCAAAAAAGAAGCATATATTCGCTCTGTTGGCTCAAACGAATCTCGAAGTTATCTATTCGAATCGGGTATCTGATAGTAATTTGTTTGTCTCTGGGTCGATCGCGGCGTACAGCCAATACCGCTCTAGCCGAGTTGGATCACGGTCTCGTCAACCGCAACGTGTTTCGGGCTGACCGGCTCTGTTGAAATATTCAGGAAGTGACACATTCTGACTGGCTGTGGTCAGTATAGAGGATTTACCCCACAAATCACAGTCCGTTTTACAATCGGGATTATTTTCTGTTTAAGTATAGAGAGAACATCACGTCGGTTATGAAGTTACAATTTATTGAACTACACTCTTCGAATAGGGAATTGAAATCTAATGACTAATCTGGTCCTTTGGCTGTTGGCTCTCATCATCTTCCTACAGTTGCCTATCTCGCTGCTCGTTCGATACGACGCGAAGCGGCTCGGCCTCAAACAGCCCGTTAAATACGAACTTGGGATTATGGTGCCGACAGCCGGTTTCATCGTATTATTTTATTACCTTGCTAATCGCCGTGAGCTACCGAAAGCAGAAGATGAATGACCTCTATAACAGTAGTCACACTCTTCAGCGACCGGCTGTTTCAGACGAATAAATGTTAGAAGAAAAGGATTACAACAGAGCCGGCTGACCCACTTCCGACTGTAGATCTGCCTTGTGAGCCCAGTTGTGAACGGTGGATCATGCTCGCTCAACATCTAATGTTTCAATAATAAGACAGTATTCAGAAAAAATAGTCTAGCAAGGTTAAGCTGAATACTGAGATTCACCAACAACGGCATTCTTATCTGAACACTGCCCAGTACGGCAAATTGTGACAGAATTCATATATTATCTTCTGTTGTGCTATCCCTCTATCTACAACGACGCATCGGAGTATTGCTGTCAACCTTTTTCTACCACCGCTGTAACAAGAACAGCACTCACTATCGCTCCGACAAACGTCAATGCCGGGTCAACGGACTGGAACTTTACGCTCATCGATTCGATTACAGTGACCGCTGCAACGACGAATGTGAACGTTCCAACAGCAATAAAATACGTACGCTTGTCTGTATCGAACATATTGTTGACAGATAACTCTAGGGATGAAAAACCTCTTGATCGCTAGGGGACGGCGAAATAGTAACTGTACCACTACTTCTAACTCGATGTCCCCTGAGTAGTCCGCTATGCCCTCCACTCACATCGAGCGAGCATCTGGTCTCAGCTGGGAGACGGACCTACACGGTATTCATCGGCTTCCGCACCGGATGGCAGCGTTCATCGTCACGATGCATCCTGTGATCTGGGGCGGCTTTTTCATCGTGCTACCGCTTGCGATTCTCGGTTCAATAACCGTCTTCGGCCCCCGGGCGGCTATCGCGTACGTGATCGTCTGTGCGTGCCTGTGGTTGATGGTGTGGTTTTCGAGTGCGGGATTCAAGACACACCATTACCGGCTCAATCCCGAGAAGCGCACATTAACGATCAGGCCTGAATTCGACGATCCAGAGACTACACAGTTTGCAGCGGCCACCGGTACTGACGAACGGACGGTCGACCTCAACACGGTGGACGCGCTTCAATTGATTCCACTCGGCCCGATCGTTGCCGTTCGACTCTGCTATCGGACCACTACTGTCACGAAACCGGAAGGGCTTCTCGTACCGCGCGGGCGGGTGAGCGAAATTGTGGCCAGCTTTCGATCGTGTGGCGTGTCAGTCCCTGAATTGACGCCCGGCGATCGTCCGACGCCGGAGCGCCGACCGCTCCGTGTTGCTGCTCGGATCGCAACAACGCCGGTTTTGATCGGCGTACTCCCAATCTACGTCGTACAGGTTCGCCTCGGAATTGAGGTGTGGCCGTTTCTGTTCGGATTCGTTCTCGTCACTTGGGTCGTGATCGTTCGGCACTTCTCGGTCCGGTTTGGGATCCGACCAGAGGGAACACGGGTACGGGACTGGTTGCTTCGATGGGGAATCGACCTCGTCGTCGCAGCGCTGGGATTAGCGGTTGCGCTTGGATCTCTCACCCTCGTTGGCTCAATCTGATACCGATCCTGAAAGGAAAGATTCATATTGAATGGAAAGCGAGCTTTACTGTAAAGTGTGCTTGACACCAATATACCCGTGACGAAGGAGCGAAAGCGGACCCACGATGTGGCTACCAGATCGCAAACGGCATTATGGCCGTCTCGATCCACGATAGCCGGTCGTCCGTCTTCACCAGAGCAACGCTGGTACACGCTCAATCAGACGATTCGTCCCGCCTTTTACGGCGTGAACTGTCTTTCACACGCTCCCACCGATGCCCTCCACACTCTCACGACGCGGATTCCTGGCGCGGTCCGCGGCCGTTGGCGCTGGTACCGCCGTTGCGGCCAGCGGTCTCGCCAGTGGTTCGACCGAACCGACTCAGACGACCAGCGTGGATACGCTCATCGACGACGCGGCCACCCGTGCGTTAGCTGACCATGATGCGGGTGGGTTGACGGTCGCCGTCGTCGACGGCGATGAGGTTCACACGAGCGGCTACGGCCACGCTTTTCGAAGCGAGGATGTCCCGGTTCGAGCTGATGAGACGCTCTTTCGCGTCGGCTCCGTCTCAAAGGTCGCCACCTGGACGGCTGCGATGCAGGTCGTTGATCGCGGGGACATCACACCAGACGCACCGGTAGATGACCACCTCGAAACCGTCGATCTTCCCGAAACGTACGATGAACCGATCACACTTGAACACCTCGCCACCCACACGCCGGGATTCGAAGTCCGTGGACGAGGCGACTCGGCACGCAAGCCTGAGTACATCCGGCCGCTCGCTGAGTCGGTGTCAACGGACGTACCCGCGCGTGTCCGCCCGCCCGGCGAACTCCACCAGTACACCAACTATGCCGCCGCACTCACCGGACAGCTGATCGCGGACATTTCAGGACAACGCTTCGGGTCGTTCGTCACGGATAATGTGTTCGCGCCGCTAGGCATGTCGAACAGCACGTTCCAACCCGCCCCGCCCGATCTCGTGCCCGCCGAGGGAAGGGCCGTCGAAGACGTTGTGAGTTTCTACTCCGACGTGTCGCCCGCATCTGGGCTTCACACGACCGGGAAAGACATGGCGCGGTTGCTCCAAGCACATCTACACAGTGGTGTCGTCGACGGCGAACGGATTCTCTCGGAGAGCGCGGTCGACTCGATGCACCAACAGTGGTTCACCCCGCACGAACGGGTCGATGGGATGGCGTTCGGATTCTTCGAGCGATCGCGTGGTGATACTCGACTAGTGCGTCACGGCGGCAGTGTCCCACAGTTCGCCACTGAGTTCGCACTGATCCCAGAGGAAGATGTCGGCCTCTTCGTCGTCGCCCACGGAAACGAAGCATCCAGTGCGAAGCAGGAAGTCGTCGACGCTCTACTCGACCAGTTCGCACCCGTCGATTCGAGCGGAGCGCAACGGACGCCTGACGGGATACCCGAGCGTGCCGACGAACTCGAAGGCCGGTACCGGTCGGTGAACACGACCGACACCGTCAGTGCCGAGAAGCTCGTCTACGGCCTGCTCACGGGCCAACCAGTCGATGTCAGAATCGCTGATGACGGGCGGCTTGTGACTGAACAGGGAGACAGGACTGACGAATGGGTCGAAGTTGAACCGCTCGTCTTCGAGCACGTCGAGTCTTCCTCGACGTTGCTGTTCCGTGAGGCGGATGGTGACGTGACCCACTTACTGAGCGGATTGAGCGCGTACGAGCAGATCGGCTACCACGAGCAGTTGTCAGTACAGGGGTGGCTAACGGTAGCGGCTTCGGTCATCGCACTGACTGGGTTGGTGGGGTGGCCGGCAGGCCGTGGGTGGCGTTGGTATCGCGGTGGTGAGTCACCACCACAATCCGTTACTCGCGCTCGATGGGTAGCTGGCGCAGGCCTTGCCGGGCTCTTGCTGTTCGTTCTCGTCTTCATCGGTGTCTCCGTCGCCGTGACATCAATGGACAGGCCGACGCTGTTCAATCGTCCGCCCGCGTGGTTCGAGGTCGTGTTCGTGGTACCGACGCTGGGAGTCCTCGCCACCGTTGGCGCAGTCGGCTACGCAGCTCGTGCGTGGCTCCGCGACGACTGGTCGCTGGTCACTCGTGTACACTACTCGGCGGTTGTTGGCGCGACGAGCGTCTTGTACTGGCTCCTACAGTATTGGAATTTGCTGTGGATCCGGATGGGGTGACAAGACACCTACCATCTTTCGGCGGTTGAACCGTAGCTTCCACCTTATGAGTTAGTTTAGCTGCTAGTCTTCGTGTTCGAGAACGACTGGCCGGTTAGTGTCTCCTCGCAGTACACGGGCCTGAATAGTGCAATTCTGTAAGCAAAGTTTTTATATGGTGTAAAGTATTCTTTACTGTAAAGGATGCTTGACACACTAACCCCCGGAACAGATGAATCAGGGCAAGCCCGGCGTGTGTACTACCGCGTCGTGTACGCCATCTTCGCTATAGCGATCGTCGGATTACTTGCTGGTATAGTCACGGGACGAGAACTCCTCGGAACAATCATCTACTGTGGGGGTGCGTGGATCGGTAGTGGAATCACGGTCCTCGCCCCGAAACTGACCGACGTACCGCTCCAAGACGAGCGCGACACGGAACTGTACAACCGTGCAAGCGGCTTGACGCTCGGCGTCCTGTTCGTGCTCGGACTCTCCGTCATCCCCGCCCTCTACGTGCTTGAAGCCGCGGGACGTATCGATCCGCCACCAGAAGTGTCCGGTGCGATACTGCTTGCTTCGGGACTCTTTCTACTGTGGGGTGTCGCCTACGGAATCGTCAAACGGCGGTAACCATAATGAAGAATGACCTTCCACGGCGACGTGAGGCAGAAGGGCTCAGCCAAGGTGAGTTGGCCGAGGCAGTCGGCGTCACTCGACAGACCATTAACGCCATCGAGCGCGATCGATACGACCCGTCGCTCGATCTCGCGTTCGAACTCGCGGCGCACTTCGAGTGCCATATCGAGGACATCTTCCAGCCCGAAGAGACCGACTAAACGTAAGATTCAGGCGACTATGAAAAGAGACAACACATAACAAACTCCCGAAAATGAGTCAATACAACGTACTGGACCGTGACGTAGAAATAAACGGTCAGACGATCCTTGCGATGCTTG
Organism: Halorubrum sp. FL23; assembly: GCF_052439115.2. NCBI lineage: Archaea > Methanobacteriati > Methanobacteriota > Halobacteria > Halobacteriales > Haloferacaceae > Halorubrum > Halorubrum sp. FL23. The sequence continues at coordinate 46,243 of NZ_JBQVRO020000013.1, read as the reverse complement.
AGGGGGTAAGTCGCTTCTCCGAGACGTACCAGCGGCAGGTCCGTGACGCACTCGCGGACAACGGTATCGATGACCCAAAACCAGGCGAATGGTACTCCCAGCAGGCGTGGTTGGACGCGTTCGACGTACTTGCTACAAAGTTGGAACCGCATCTGTTGGACCGAATCGGAGAACAGATCCCAGAGACTGCCGAGTGGCCGACAGGACTCTCAACAGTCGAAGACGCGCTCCGGTCGATCAACGTCGCATACCAACGGAATCACCGAGGGGGTGAGATCGGCTACTATCGGGTCACAGAAACCGACGACAATGTGGGCACGGTTCGGTGTAAAAACCCGTATCCTTGCCCATTCGATCGGGGAATTATCCGTGCCGTCACACAGCAATTTGCGCCAGTCGAACGATTCGTTTTCATTGAGGAGACAGGTGAAGAATGCCGACGTGAACACGGAGATTCCTGCGTGTACACTGTGTATTGGTAGCTCTTGCTCTCGTAGGAATAACCGATAGCGGAACAATTGTTCAAAATTCGTTTTGAGTCTTCTGTACGGTTTTGAGGCATTAGTGTGTTGATCGTACCGTATCGATGTTCGACACGCTTGCTCTCGCCTTCGGGCCCGGACTCGTCGCTGCAGTCCTGTGGAGCCCAATCCTACTCAGCAGCCGAATCCGTTCGTTATTCGACGGATTACCACCATCACGATCCACGATCGCAAGCTATCTTCTTGTCGCTATCGCGCTGTCGATTCCATTCGGGATTGGTACTGGAATCATTTTCACGACAACGAGTACAGAGGGTGCCGCTCTCTCGAATGCACTGCTGGATATGGCGTTCGTACTCACGATTGTATACGTGGGTATGCTACCTCTGACTTCGGTCATCGGCTTACCGCGGATGGGCATTGATTGGGATCCAACCAACTACGGACTCGGCACGTGGCTGTTACTCGTCACCGTGGCACTCTGGTACGCCGCAGTCTTCGTCATCCCATTAGCGTTCTTCGCGTTTATCCTCGCGCTCCCAACTGGATGAGAGCCCTACCAGCTCAAGGAGTGTTCCGATAGTCGTACAAATTATAAGATGTGTCTGACACGGTCGTGTCTCAATGTCCGGAGAATATATTACGGTACATCGACAATTTTGAACAACTCATATATGGAAGGAGATCCACAGTTTCATGAAGTACAGCGGTTTCGCCAACCGTGGATATGGGGACTTCTTGGGGGTGTTGCCCTTCTCATGCTTGTATTAGGGCCTATCTCGTGGGGTGGACTCGCCATCGTCGGTGGGGTCGCTGGACTACTCTACAGTCTTCGTCTCCACACGGAAGTTAGAATCGACGGCATTTATTTCAAAATGTGGCCTATTCACCGGTCGTTCCGTCACATTCCGTGGTCGGAGATTGAACAGTACGAGTCCAAACAGTACGGCCCTCTTCGTGAGTTCGGTGGGTGGGGAATCCGTTGGGTACCCGGGAAGATCGCATATAATGTCAGTGGCAGTCAGGGGGTCTGGATCGAACGAAAGAACGGGCGTTCAATTCTCATCGGATCACAACGCACCGACGAGTTCGTCAAGGCTATTAGCGAGGCAGTTCAGTAGATTTCTCTTGGATTTTTATCTTGATTATCCACAAGCGAGACGGGGTTAAACTACGCTTGTATCCTCGGTATTGACCGCGACCGGGCAAGATTTATCACTTTTTGAGGACTCCAACAGAGCCGCTCTGTTGAAATCCTATTTTTCAAATATATCATCGCCTGAAACAGCCGATCGATGAGAGCTGCGAGATGACCATTCTAGACAAAGAAGACTTCAAGCAAATAACTATATCATTACACACCAATCGACACCTATCCGTGTACCTAAGCAAATCAACCGCTCTTAATTCCTTACTCATTATCTTACTCACTGTATTCGGAGCCGTGGTCACGCTTCAATTACCGACACTGTCAGTCACTGGTGTAATGATCTCGAAGCCCATATTAGCTGGTCTAATTGGTGGAATCCTACTTACCGTATTGCTCATCTCTCATTACCGGTTTGAAGCAGCTCGGGAGCGGACACGGTGGGTTCTCTTCGGAGTCGGGGTTATACTCGTCTTCACTCAACGGCCACCGTTCAATTGGCTTGGCGTGTTGGTCATGTTCTTAGCTTTGGCTGTAGGATGGGAAGTTGACCGCCGTCTCTCTAAGGTCGTTTCTCGATAGGTGGCTCTGTTGAAAGCCCATTCTGCAGACTTTTTCTCGTCTGAAACAGCTAGTCGCTGAAGAGTGCGTATCTTGCTTCTCAACGGTCAAATTCGTTAGTCCCAACGAGATATGAGCCGTATAATAGGAGAGCAACTGGCACTAAAAACCCAAATAATGACGATCCTGCGTAGAAGTTAGCTACCGCCAAGCCGAGTATTGATACTTGAAGACCGATGATACTCTTGTTTGCGCTCATATCAATTGTGTTCTGTTCATTACAAATAATCTCTCGGCATCCTAGCCGACCTCATACTATATCGAGATTGGGAGATCTGCTCGGATAATGAGTTCCCTGTATTGACCACGCCCAGGTCAGAAGTTGTCATTTCCTGAGGATTTCAACAGAGCCCATCAGACTTACGCACCGTTTGGCCGGTATATTTATAACAATTAAACATGTAGATTAGCCTGAGTGGTATGTATGACCACACCAATCAACGCGGAAGGGGAGTCGTATTTCCGCTCGGTTCACGATAGCAAGCCGGGTGAGACTGTAGTCTGGCCACTCCTCGAGTGTCTGGGTGGGGGTATCTCAGCCGGGGTCATCTTTCTGCTCTTGCTTCCGATATTGGCTGAACTCATGAGCCCGTTCGGAGCGCTGGCTCCGACGGGACTGCTCATAACGTTGCTGTTCCTGTGGTCGTTCTTGTGGACTCTCACCGCAGTCGCTCGCCAACGGGTAATCGGCTAAACGGCCATGTCGAGCGGATCATAGACAACACGACAGACTTCATGATGTTAGTCGTGAGTCACTAACTCAGATTCAACTCACCGAGATCGCCACTCAATTCGAATTTTCGGCTGATTGTCTCCTGGACTGAGCGATTGTGGGCATGAAACCATCTACTGCTGAGGATTTCAACAAAGCCAACAGAGCCTAATTTGTCTGAAGAACAGATCTACGGTCAGCACTCAATGTCAGCGACGAGTGCCATCTGCGGGCGCTCATCAGAAGGATGAGAAGACCAAAAGTGGAAACGGAGACAATAATCCTCTTCGAGATCGTCAACACCCAGAATATTAACACTCCCCGCAAAGTCCTTCACTGCTCCGTGTAAAGCGACCGGGGAGATAATTTTGTCTAGCGTCACCGTTACTTCCTCGTCACTATCCGGATCGACACGGTGAGATTCCCAATCCATCATCCCATCTTCGGTTTCGAGGGCGTAGTGGAACGTCCGTGCTCTGTCGTCTGGGTTCCGGAGTTCGATAGTCACCTCTCTAAGCGAGACGGTCGACGTGAATGAACCTATACAGCCGGTGAGACCGGATAACACAGCGGTCGCGCCGAGGAGAGCGTGGCGGCGCTGCATACCTTTGGCCACATCCAGCGCTGGTACGTTCCTTTCGGGTATTGACCGTAAGCAACCCAAACTCATCACCTGTTGGGGACTACGCCAAAGCCACTGAGGCATAATTCAAGATCCTATCGTCCAGTCCGTCTTTCGAGCGTACCTAGTGGGTTAGTCGTCACTGTCGTGGAATTGGACGACGAGTTGTTCGGTGGCGAGAGCGTATACCGTCATTTCTCGACCTTTCTCGGAGTACCACGTTTCAATCGGCGTGATAAGTTCCGCTTCGCAAAGCCGGTCGAGGTGGTATGAGACGTTCTGTACCGATTGGTTGACTGACTTGGCGATCTCTGATGCTGTTCTGGGTTCCGATTTGAGGGTCCCCAAGATCTCCTGTGCTGACTCGGATGAAAGGACTTGGAGTACGTCGGTTGGCTCGTCTCGGTCAACGACGATGCTCGTTTGTTCACTGGGAGCGTGGGTGACTGGGGGTTGGTGTGGAAGGGCGCTGGCCATTGATTTGGTATGCTTGGAGACTCGTCATTCGTCTTGTTCGGTACGCTCCGAACAAACAAATCAAACAATTTAATACTTATGAAATTCATGATATAAGTATGACTCAACAGATTACTCATCACGTAGTGAGGACAACATACACCCATGAGTGAGGACGATCGCGCCGTTGCGCGCGAACGCGTTATTGAATCGATGGAGCAGTCGGCAGAAGTCTACGGTCTCAGTCGGAGCGCAGGCCGCATCTATGGTGTGTTATATTTCTCCGAAGAACCACTCTCGATCCCGGAACTCGTCGACGAGACTGGCTACGCGAAATCGACGATCAGCAACGTCACGCGGAAGTTAACGCGAATTGGGCTGATCCATCGTCGATCTTCGGAAGGTGGCGGCCGGCGCGTTCAGTATACGGCTGAGAGAGAAATTTGGTTCATCCTACAGGATGTGTTCCAACAGTACGTCCAACGGGAGATACAAACGACCCTACGGACGACTCAACGCGCGCAAGCACAACTTCCCGACGATAGTGAAACCGAGACCGAACGGATCGAAGAGCTTCGAGAGACCTACGAGGATCTCCAAGAGATTGTCACGCTCGCGTCGGACTTCACCGCCGCGGAACTCCGGGACGCTCTCGAATCCTCCGATCGCTAATCACCAGTACACGGTGTAGATACAGGTATCGTCCCCGTCACGCCGACACATCTCACCGGTCTCCTCGATGAAGACGAACGCGTCGACAGACGCGTACTGTCTGGCAACGCCACGGATGAGTCCTCGGTCGAACGGGCAGGGGTATGGATTGTAGCACGTGAGTTTGCCAGCTTGCTCTTCCGTCTGCTCAAACTCATAATAGCCGATGTCGCCACCACGATGATTCTGTTGATAAGCCTCATTGATCGATTGGAGTCCCTCGGGAACGGTATCGAAGTCATTGGGCCATGTGGCGACTTCCGGAAGTTGTTCGCCAAGCCGATCGAGGACGTGTGGCTGTAATTCCTCTGCAATCGTTTCGAAGGCATTCAACCATGTTTGTTGGGGATACCATTCCTCGGGATCCGGGTCTGTGATTCCTTCCCCAGCAAGTGCTTGGAGCGCCCGGTCCTGATAGGATTCAGAGAAGCGTCCCATTGCCTTTTCGACGATGGTGAGGACCGTTTGACCGTTCACCTCTACGCCGTGGTCAAACGCTTCATAGGTGACCATTGTGTGTACTACCTGTTGAGTCAGGAAAGTAACTTCGATATTTGAGAATTCCTCGGTCCTACAAAAAGCGCTTTCAGCTTGTTTCGAGACGGTTATAGACACATCCCCAAAGCGCCGCATCGATTCCATACCAGTAAAAGGTGATCATCGGCCAGATGATGATCCATCCAACGATCGTTAACAGAGAGGCTCCTAGCAACAGTGTGACAACAATCGAGCCTATTCCGTTGATAACGAACACGTAGAGCAGAAACCCGTAGAGATACGTGGTTGTGGTGAGCTGTTCGATGATGATCGACGGGTTGTAGGCTGTTTTCCAGTCACCGGTGACTGCATAGTTCATATAGATGCTGGGATACACGTAGAAGCCGGCGATAGCGACGGGAAACACAAGCGGTTCATAAATTTCTGCGGCGAGGAATATGGCTAGTGCATAGACGAGAGTACCAGGCAGCAAGACGAACACAAGCTTCACACCGTCGACGAGTAGATCCCACCAGTCATCGAACGTGGGTGGCTCGACATCGCCGCGACCCGCTGCTTGAGTCAGGCGGACAAAATATCCTGCGGCGATTAATAGGGGGATGATCAACCAAGAAAACAGGATGCCTTGTTTTGCCGCCGAGTGACGGCTATCTCAGACGCTCTCACGGAAGGATTCCGTCAAGCTAACCGGGAATTGGACGCCGTCTGGCGATATGGCATCGCTCAGACGGCTTGCTTGGATGTGTCGAGACCTTGCCAAACAGCACGTTGATGAGCCGGACGTACCCGCCGCGCCGGATGGCGCGGACGGGTACGCCGAGTGGACGCAAATCGCATTGATTCTGTTCCGCGTCAAGCTCGAAAAGAGTCTCCGTGAGACCGAAGATTACCTCAACGAGATGCCTGGCGTCCTCGCCGTGTTTGATCTTGACGACGCACCGCACTACAGTTCGTTTTGTCGGTGGGAAAACGAGTACCGGATGCGTGAACTCCGCCGCCTGCTCCGCCGAAGCGCGGAGCAGGCGGGCTGGAGTGGTGAAGCCGCAATTGACGCAAGCGGCTTTCAACGCGATCAAACCAGCTACCACTACCGCGACCGCGCGAACTACTCGTTCCAGTCGATGAAGACGACGATCTTGATCGACGTGAACTCGCTAGCGATCAAAGACGTTCATTTCACGACACAGAAGGCGTGGGACGGCCACATCGGGATGCAGGTCTTCCGCCGGAACGCGGAAGACCTGCGTGTATTGTCTGCTGACGCGAACTACTCGTGGAGCGAACTCCGTGAGGAGTGTCGCTCGAACTCAACGCGACCGTTGATCAAACACAGGGAGCAAACACCGTTGCAGAAGGCCCACAACGCCCGGATGACCGAGGATTACAACCAACGCTGGATGAGTGAAACGGGCTTCTCGCAGTTGAAGGAAGACGACGGCGAGAAGCTCCGCTCCCGGAGCTGGCACGGCCAGTTCCGGGAGCTGACTCGGAAGTGTATAGTCCATAACCTGACGCAGGCGGCGAGTTAGGGCTCGCCGCCTGCTCCCTTTCTCCGGACGTATCCGGGAGAGGCATCGCCGTCGTCACCTGATCAAGGGAGCAAGGTACCATAGTTTTGACCCTTTGACGACCACCGCCAGCGGCAGTTACTGCATCTTCTGAGCGCAAGAACCGCTCTTTGACGCTGTGAAACCGTGAGTTATTGACCCTACCCCGACGCAGTCTTGCGTTCAACAGGGCAAAACAGGAACAAGATTCCACCGACGAGTACTGTCTGCCATCCATCACGGCTCGGATAGAGCAACGAAAAGCGGAGCAGGCCTTCCTCATCAGTCGGTGGGGCTGGCGTCTTCTCTGTAACGGCCTCTTCAGAACTCATAGACTATACGTTGATACCAGTGATAAAAACACTCTCCGAAGCTCAAAATCGAATTAAAGCAGCGGCCCACTCACGATGTTACGGCTGATTTCCATCTTGCTGCGTCCTTAGAACGAGTTGTATACTGGTGTGCGGCAACTCTTTGAGTACAAGAGCAGAGTCTGAAAGTATTAAAATTCGATATGAGTCTTCACCGTGTTTATTCTCTGTCGACACCCAAACCAATCTATGACCCTCCAACTTGGGCAAGCGATCAGTGATGGAATCAGGCGAATACTCACACCCACCGGGGGAATACTGCTCGTCGGGTTTCTCGCACTCCAGTTACTGACACAGGCGTCGATCAACACGGCGGTTACTAGCGTCTTCCCGGCCGGGCCGGCAGGCGAGATCGAAGCGGCCCTCGGCATGACGCTCCCAGTTTCGGGCACTGTTGCCGGTGGCCTGTTCGTGGGAGCAGTTGTCCTCAGCTCCGCGTATTTCGCCGTTCTTTCACGGGCACTCACACGCCCGATAGAGGAACTGTCGAGCTTTCCGAGTGATCTCTACACGCGGCGAATGGGGCGAGCCACGCTGTCGCTGTTCGTCGGCGGACTCATTGTCGGTCCCACGATTATGATCGGTTTTGTATTGTTGTTCATTCCGGGGATATTCCTCGCAGTCAGTTTCCTGTTTTTCACGTTCGCAGTCGGTGTCGAGGATCGAGGAATCATCGACGGACTCAAGCGGAGTTGGGGACTTTCGCGTGGAAATCGATTGGAGCTCTCCGTCCTCGTAATCCTCGCTGGCGTCATAGGGTTCACCAGTGGCATCGTGGGAACACTTTTCGATCTTACCAACGCAGCAATCGTCGGTGAGCTCATCGTGAATGCGTTCAATAGCATCCTCTTCGTCCTGCTGTACGGAATAATTGCGGCAGCCTATCTACAGGTACAAGGAGACAGCCCAGATCGAGTCGATACGAGTGGGGTTTCTGAATCACTCGATAGCATCGGGAGCTAATGAGTGTGGATTTCCCTTAGATGGAATGTATAAAAGAATAAGATTGTGCTCCGAATCAAACCACACAGATGCCCTCCATCTTTGACAGCCCAGCCATTCGCTATGGTATAAGTTTCGTTAATGCCGCGGTCATCGCCCTCATTGCATTCGCTTTCCTTGAGGGCACGATCCGTTGGGTCGCACTCGGGATTGCCGTCCTTGAGGTGATCGTCACCCCGCAAATACTGAAACACGCGGAGTAGCACCCCCATCAGTACCTGGCTTCGACGCAACCGACCAAACTGCATCTACAAAGTGTGACGGTGTTCATGTGAATGGAGTTCACTGTTCGAGGCACACCGGTTCGAGTCACGAAGGGAACCGTTATTCTCGTGCTCGTCTGCTTGACGGGAATCACCTTCGGCGGATATGACTACGTTCAGCAGTCAGAAGCGGTCGACGATGCTGTGCCGGTCGAAGCAACGATTGAAGAAGCATCCGTCACCCAGTCGGAGAGCCGCGGGGGCTCGGAATATTACGTTCAAATCGAGTTTACCTACCAGTTCCAAGGAACCCAATATACTGGTGACCAGCTGTTCCCCGGTAGTATTAGCCAATCGTATGACACGCGATCAGACGCTCAGTCAGCTATTGAGCAATATGAAGCAGGTGAGACGGTAACGGCATATGTCGATTCCGCCGACCCGAGTGGTGGATTCCTTGAGCGGCTGACAATAACAAGTCCATTCGAATTCATCGCTCTCGGTGGGCTCGGTTTGCTCATTACCTCGCTCAATGCAATCGGAGCGCGAAAACCAGGGTCTGAGACAGGGATCCGTTCCGAACATGAATACTCCTCAGCACGGTATCAAACACTGTTCGGTGTCGACCGAGAGACGATCCACAGCCTCAGTATCCGGCTACTCAAGATAGCACTATTCGTGCTACCGGCCTCGGTAGTGAGTGTTGCAGCGCTTCTTATCTTCTCGGTGTCCGGAAGTGACTATCCAGTCAACCTACAGGTCGAACTGACAGACCCGGCCGGTGTGCTACTCGGGATTGTATTTCTAGCGGCGATCACGCTGGTCATCGCAGTGTTGCTCTACAGCGTCTGGTCGTTCACCGAATACAAGCGACTCCGTGAGCGGATCCCGGAACCGCGACCGCCAAGCCCGTTCACGCATCTCACGCGACTTGTCACCATCTGTATCGGCAACTACGAACTCGACGCCTATGGAAAGCGAATCCAAAAGACCGGGGTCGCGTTCTTGGTAGCACTCTTTTTCCTCGGTGCACTCGCACAGATGCTAATATTCTGAATAGTAATCAACAGGAATCTAATCCGTGTCGATCGGCTATCGTTCGTATGCTTTCGGGAGCATACCCTGGGTCGGTAGCGACAGCACCACCGCCACCCGGTACAGCGTCAAGAATCCGTATCCAAAGCGGTTGCTTATCTCGTTTCACCCGTCCCTAGCGCGCAATCTCATTAGTCACCCATTCCCCAGATAACCCCGGAACAGCCGTCTCTCCACTGTCAAACTTGAATCCTGAATAGCCCTCCTCTCGGAGGCCCTGCCTCACACGCTCCCAGTCAGTCATTAATCACTTCATTGAGCGATTCCGATGATAAGCATTTGCTCTGTATTGAACACGATCGTCAGAGTGTATCACTTCCTAAGGGTTTCAACAGAGCCGGAGCTGCCGATACTAGCCGAGCACTCGCACGGCGTTGGCTCAGGCCGCCGGGAGCGCCCACTTCCACGCCGATCTGAGGGTGACGACGCCCAACGGGCCACCGAACCCGGCGGCAACCGCCCCAACGGAGGGGGCGGAGTAGGCGAGCCCGGCGACAGCGGCGACACCACAGGCTCCGACCACGGCTATCACTGCGGCGACGCGCCGATCGAGCGAGCCGAACGCCGTTGTCTCGACGGGGAGTTCGAACGCCTCGACGGCCTGGTCATACTCTCGGAGGTGTGCGACGCTGTAGTCGTACTCGCCCGCAAACGTGGTGAGCGAGAACGTCCGAGTGTCGCAGGCGCGGTCGACGAACTCTCCTTCACACAGCTCGGCGTCTTGGATGTCGTCGATGGGGGTCGCCCACTGGACTGTCTTGGTGAGGTCGTCGTACGCGACTGCCATATCATCGCGGCGCTGGTACGTCAGCGTGCCGTGGGTGAGAGCGTACTCGATGGCTTTCAGCCCGCCGATGCTGGCCGGTAGGAGGCCAAAACAGACCATCGCGGCGGTGAGCGCTCTTACCGACCCGGCGGTGAGCCCGACCCACGCGAAGAGATATACTGGCCCGCTGCTGACTGCGGCCGTCGCGCCCTGCCAGAGCGCGGTGGCCCGAACAGCGCGCCGGCCTGGACGGACCTCGGCTGCCGGTGGCGCGTCCGGAGCCGCCACCGGCGGGAGCGTTCCTTCTCCCTCCTCTGGGTCGAACGCCACCCCGCTGCGGTAGCCGCGCCACTCCGCGAACAACTTCACCGCGACGAACGCGACCAGCGCGCCGGCCGGGCCGCCGACGATCGCGACTATGAGTGCCACCACGGCCAGCGTGCCTTCAGTCGTCGCGCTCGCGACGACGTCTCGAGGCGTGCTCATTTCGTAGCGTTGCGTCCGGAAGTACTCGCGCTCGATGACGCCGATCTGGGAAACGATGAGGAAGACGATGCTCGCCGCCACGCTTGGGTCGGTGAGCGTTGCCGGCACGTCGACGAACCGGCCCAACACGAAGAGGAACGCCCCGGCGAGCGAGACGGCAGCCCCGAACGCCCGCAAGGCAAACGGGACGTTCCGAGGGTAGATCGGGGGGAGCGCGTCGATGACCGCGACGCTCCCGCGCCGGCGGTTGAGGTCGCTCGGGCCAACGGAGACTCCGCCTGACTCGTCAGACTTGAGCGGGTTGTCCTCGTTGGGACGCTCTAGCTCGTCGTAGTTCGGCGGGCGGCGCGCGAACAGCGCCTTCACCCCGGCAAACGGGACGATGACGACCAGTTCGATCGCGTAGACGACCGCGAACGTCTGTGCACTCCACCCAAGGGAGAACACGCCGACTAGTGGGACGATGTTCGCTGCGACTGTCACCAGAAACCCGGCAGACGAACCGTTCGACGGTGACGCCATCGATTCAGTATATGTCAGCAGTGAATAAAAGTTGTTGATGTGGGATCTATCTGGCTGGACAATCGAAGACGAAGCAGGCCAGAGGTATACTGTTCCCGAGGGGCTCAAGCTTGTTGCCGGTGAATCAGTAACAATTCATACAGGCAGTGGAACGAGTACAACTACTGAGTTGTACCGAGCTTCTGTCTCTCCGATTTGGCACAATAACAGGTTGCCGTAATCGTCACCTATGCTAACGGCCAGCGTGTCTTAGTTGGTGCGAGAGGTTAGCCAGTCGGATGTAATGCCGACCAGCTCAGCACTCATTTCCCAGAGCCGCCGTCGCACCACCTGGTTCGTCGCATCGGGTGCGGGATCTGCGGGACCATCGCTGCCGACGTATTGGCCACTTACGGAGCCATACTGAGGGCCCACGAGAAGCGTTTGGAGGCGTTCGGCGGCCGCCTGCTTTGAGGTGGCGACACCCGGAACCAGACCGGCGATCCGAACCAGCATCCGCGTTCGAAGCGGCGCATCGCGGAACAGGTCCGTCGACGGAACGAACCCCGGATGAACGCAGTTGACCGTGACCGCAGAGTCATCTGGGAGCCGATCATCCAGTTCGACCGTGAAGGCGATGTTCGCCAGCTTTGAGCGGGCGTACGCGTCGAGTGAGTCGTACTCGTCCGTCAGCTGAAGGTCGTCCAGATCGAGTGTCGCCCGCCGATGGATGTCCGAAGCGGTAACGACAACACGCGGATCGGGTGCGTCACGGAGGTGCTCGAGTAATTCGTATGTCAGGAGGTAGGGAGCCAAGTGGTTCACCGCGAGCGTGAGTTCGATTCCGTCTGGACTCTCACGCCGTGACCCAGCCGAGAGTCCAGCGTTGTGAGCGAGGACGTCGATCTGGTCGTACTCGCGTTCCACCGTTGCTGCGAGGGACCGGATGGTGGATTGAGAGGCGAGGTCAGCCTGATGGAACGCAATCGTTCCGGCAAGATCGTTGGAGCGTTCTACGAGAGTGGCCCCCTTCGACTCGTCGCGGCCGACGACTACGACGGTCGCACCTCGTCGTACGAGGTTGACCGCTGCCACCCGTCCGAACCCGCTCGTTCCGCCGGTGAGAAGGATCGTGCGGGCGGAGAGATCGTTGGTCATGCCCCGTTTCGACGCCGACGCTCCAAAAGCGCAAGGAGCACGTACACAATGCCGATCAGGCGGACACCGTCGGTGAGGTGCTCGTTCCACTCCACCGATTCCGGGTTCTCGTACACGAGTGGCCCCGCGATTCGCTCATACAGCCCCGGGATGAAAACCAAGACAGCACCAACGATTCCGGTGACATTCATCAGCCACGCGTGGAGGCGGCCATCACGGAGCACAGCGAGCGTGAACACCACTCCTTCCACCCGAATCAAGAGACCAAACCACGAATGGACGGTATTTTCACCAGGGTTCTCGACCGCAAGCGTCTCGAATACCTCCACGATCCAATCCGGAGCGAGCGTTGTGAGAACGCCCAGCGCACCGAGGAACTGCCGTAGCATTCGCGTTCCTTCGCTCTGACGGAGCTTAAGATTCGGTGCCGGCGGGATCGATCTTTCTCATTGTCATAGCGGCCGCTAAATACTATTAACCAACAAAATTGGGTGGTGAGAGTGTGTGTTGGTTAATTCAGATATCGTGGTCCCCTGAGCTACTACTTCACTGTGTTCAATGCTGGCTGAGAATCATCATAAGAATGTCACTTCGAAGATCAATAGTATTTCAAAACTTGAATACGTAAGGCAGGGTATGTATGATCTCACAGGCTTTCAGCGCGACTTGCTGTACGTAATTGCCGGCCTCGATGATCCACATGGGCTTGCAATCAAAGATGAACTCGAGGACTACTATGAAAAAGAGATCCACCATGGTCGGCTCTATCCGAACCTCGACACACTTGTTGAGAAGGGACTTGTCGAGAAAAGTCAGCGAGACCGACGAACCAATGAGTACACTACCACTCGCCGGGGCACCAGAGAAATCGAGGCACGAACTGAATGGGAGGCTGAGTATATTGATCACGACAACTAACTGAACCCTCGGGTTCGGTTAGAATCCTTAGGGAGCGAGATATACTCACACAATCGCGTTCAATATTGGGACTCATGGATCGGTCAATACAAGAGACCAAGTCTATCAATCAGTGTATTCCGACTCATCGGTAGTCGTTTGTGTAACCGGGAATATCTCTGTGTCAGGTGAGTTGACCGGGCTATCAGTTCCGGTGAGCCACGCAGAGAGGTAGACAACACAGGCGGCGATGACAGCCACCGGCAGCTGACCCGTAAAAACCCCATAGACAACCGTGACAGCAATCGTAGCGCGAGTGAGTGTGTGACGTTCAGCATCGCCGTAGTACACCAATGCCGCGACAACAAACGCTGAAAGCGTGAACCCCGCTCCAATTAACACCTGACCGATCAGGACCACCGAATACGCAAATCCACCTATGCCAATCAGCACCAACGCCGCTGCGATATAACCACGCTTTGGGGAGGGCATATTGAGTTCGTTTCATCCAAATGTCTTAAACTACAGGCATTAGTCACGAAGAAACTCTCATCGACCGGCTGTTTCAGGTGATAATCTGTCTGAAGAATAGGATTTCAACAGAGCCGAATTTCCATAATAAGATATCAATGTCATCACTCTCGGATGTTAGAAGAGGCTCGATCGAACCTTGCGAGAGAGCGTCTTGAAGCGGTTCCGGCAAAATCATACCCGGCGCATTACGTTGAAAAATCCCGGTTTTCGCATTATCTAACAGTGAGTTATCTAGTGCATCACTCTCAACGAACCAATCGAACCATTCTCTTTTGTCCCCGGCTTTGTCGGCGTACTCCTCTGACAAATTGTTGTACTTCCTGACTGTATTCACATATTCAGTATGTGCCTCATCTAATCCCAATTCAACCATTCCTGAATAACACACTTTGCCAGCCTCTGTGAGTGTATTTGTGACAGTAGTTCCTATCCCAGAGGCCGGCTCCAAAATGACTAAATCGATATTGCGGGCTTCGTCAAGTCGTTTAGAAATTGTATCGTGACTCACCACCATTTGTGGTTCTATATCTTTGAACCGTGCCCCCTCGGGGCCGATCGCAAGTATCACTCCGATAGAACCCTCCTTCGCAAAGAACTCCTCCAGCTGGCTCTCCATTACTGGACCGATTGGCAGACGCTTACTAAGATGTTGATTCCGCTCAGAATCTGAGTAGAGTCTGATTCGGAACGAGGTCACCAGTTGAGTGCCATCAGTGGCAGAGCGTATTCAGCGAATTCTGCTTTTCAGCCATCCGTTCGTCGTGTTTTGTGTGAATTCGGTTTCGGAAACTGCACCCCTCCGCTTTACTCAGAATCTGAGCAAATAGTTGGTAACTTGACTTTCATACTATGGATCACTCTAATTCCCCCTCTACACCAACTACGAGACTTGGAAAGCAAGCGGACGAACTCATCGATCAAGAGACCGAATGGGTTGAGTTGCTACCTGAGCTTGATATTTGTCTGTATGAAGGACGAGATAGCTATCAAGAGTGGCATACTGCGACAGCTTTCCGTCCGATGTTTCGTGCCTACCTGTGGGCGAAAGTGGAAGATATATCGCTTTCGACGATTCCCGACCGACTCGAAACAAATCCGGAGTTGGCGACTGCGATGGGCTTTGAGCCGAATGATCTGCCGTCAGAGAGCACGTTCAAACCGTCTCGGTTAGAGGACGACCGATTTGCAGAGCTTCAGTCGACGGTAGAGCGTGCGGTCGAAGAGATTCGGAAACTTGCAGCTAGACGAGGGTCACCAATTGGGTGTGGTCCGTTCAAGCTGCAAACCGGCGAAGATGATGATTCAGGCCCTCCGTCACATCGCACGATTCAACGCTCATTACGGAAGGAAGGCCGGCAGGTACTCGAGGAGTTGAACACGGTCGCGTTCCCCTCCATGTCCATTCCTCGGCCTGACGACCCGATTTATGATGAAGAGGAGCTGCTCGCGGTGGAGGCTTTCGCGGCGATCAAACAGCAGGCAGCGAATGATGCGGGGGTCACGTTAGGAGATGAAATGAATCCAGATCCGGATCTTGAGGATCCCTTCTATGAAGATGGACCATCGGGTGAAACACTCCTAACCGCCATCAAACAGATGTCCGTCGAAGAGATTTCGAAAGTATTGAATTTTGTCATTCAGAAAACATACACGCGTGCGAAACCCCGTCTGAACGAACTCGAACACGATAATGGCTCACGGTTCGGGACGAGAGCGGAAGTCGCGCTGGACATCACGTATGTTGCCTACTATGGCGATCGCGACGAGATGGAATGGGTACAAGGTGCGCCAGAGGGGAAAGAATACACTTGGTGTCACAAGTTTGCGACGGCCGTAATCGTCGGCGAAAACACTCATTACGTCGTCGGAGTGTGCCCGCTTGGGAGTACGGACTACGCTGCGACAGACGCCTATCCCGGCAAGGGTAATTCCTACTATATCGGGGATGTTACACGACGACTCCTTTCGATCGCCGAAGACTACGTCGACATCAGGATGGTGTATGCCGATCGGGAATTCCACGCTGTGGACGTCATTCAGACGCTTACTGACAAGGGATTGGATTACGTAATCCCTGCTCAGAAAGATCAACATCGGATTGGACCGATGTGTGACCGGTTTGACCAAGTGAAGCAGGGGTATCACGAACCGAACGACACCCCGCTGTATGTCGAGGACGATTTCGTCATGCACGGTGCAGTGAAGGGTGGCGTCTCAAACCACACGGTACATACGACCGTTGCCGTGTTACCCCCAGCGGAAGATGATGATGTCCATGAAGAGGGATCGCCACAGCCCTTTATCACAAGTCTCGATGTGAGTGACGAGGTCGCACTCGATCGGCGCTGGGCGAAAAAGCAGATTGAACAGTACAGTGACCGCGGGGCGATCGAGAACTCGTACTCGTCGATCAAGAACGCAGCAGCGTGGACTACCTCGAAGGAGTTCGGAGTACGGTGGTTCCATTTCGCTTTCGGGTGTGTGGTCTATAATATGTGGCTGTTAGTCGATTTCCTCACACAGGAGCGCATTGGAGTCATTAAAACCCGGAAGAAGCCCAGAATCACACTCAGTCGGTTCCTTGATTGGCTGGACAAAGAGCTGATCACACTCATTTAGAGCTCGGTCTGGGCTAGCCCTTCGCGAGAGGCATCACTCTTTGCTGAGGTAGATTTCGACCGATAAGTTTGTTTAGTATAATAATTCTAGCTCTATGATAGTAATTAGAGCGTAATCGCGGCTATTTCTAGCGGATACTGGTCCGAATAGAGTCGATCCCGTGAACGTTTCGACCGGCATTCGCAACTCCACTGGGAAGTGGAGTTCACTAGCTTCCGCTCATTTCAATAGTTCCTAATGGTTCTTAACACGAACGGATGTTCGGGTACTCTCTTGATCGTTCAGTACAAGGCACAAATCGCCCAGTACAGGACAATCATTATTCGTATGGGATGTAATCACGCGATCTCTATTTACTACGGGGTCGGATAGGATGCCGAAAGACTACCTGTAACGACCACAACACGATTGATATGAGCGCAAACAAGAGTATTGTCGGTCTTCAGGTGTCGATACTGGGGTTGGCGATGGCTACCTTCTACTCAGGATCCTCGTTAGAATTATTTGGGTTTTTAGTGCCCATTGCTCTCTTATTATACGGGTCATATCTCGTTGGGACTAACGAGTTTGACCGTTGAAAAGCGAGATTCGCAGTCGTAGTGATTAGAGTTTTCAATAAGTAAATCCCGAAATAAAGTTCTGAGGGAGTTATTCCTTAGTAAAGAACGGCTCTGGTGAATCGCTAGACGGCGGTTGATTTCACCGTTTCACGGCTCGCTTGATGTTGTAGACCGCACACATCAAGACGATCTCACGAAATTCGCGGTACCACGCTCGGGCACGCACCGCGTGGCCGAGCGTCCGCTTGATCGTCGAGAAGACGGTCTCAGACAGGGCTCGTTGGCCGTATAGAGACCCATCGATCCGCGCGTTGTGCGCGTGATCGATGGGTCGGAATTCGCGGTGCTTGATCAGTGGTCTCACGCCCTCTTCGCGCAATTTCTCGCGTAATCGCTGCCAATCGTAGCCTTTGTCGGCAGCGAGGCTGGCAATCTCGCCCGCGTTGCGGAATGCGAGTTGCCAGCCGATCTGCGTGTCATGACGTTTCTCGGTCGTACAGTGAACGTCGAGTACGGCCTGTGTTTTTGTATCGACGAGCGCAGTCGTTTTCAGCGTTTGAATGCGGTAATTCGTCCGGCGGCAGTAGTGCTTGCTGGCGGTTTCACGGTCGAAAAACGTCGCGTCCATCGCCGCGTGATCAGCAGTGTCGTGTAGCTCCGACGAGAGTCGGAGCAGCACTCGCCATATCTTCATCTCGAAGCTATCAAACGCCTTTACGAGCGTCGAGTGATCCGGAAGATCGTCCGCTTCAAGCCCGATCTCGGCCAAAATATGTGGCATCTCGCTCAGCAGATCGAGCGTCTCGCGGTAGGATTTCTCTAGATAAATTCGGAGACAGTGGAGCGAAACGACGGCGTAGTCGGCGAAGCCCCCACCCCCTTCGGGGGCGGCGGCTTCGCCTCGGTCACCAACAGCATTTTTAGCTAACGTGACGGCTTTGCTCGTGAAGCGGGAGATTTTCGACATAGGCATCGGCAATCTCCCGCTTCAACTCCTTTGAACTGACGACCGATCCCGTCGCAGTATAGCGATTCACCAGAGCCTAAAGAACTCATCATCGTATTCACGATCAGAGTCTTCACCAGAGAAGTCCGTCACATCTTCACCGAACGGATCAACATACGGATCGCTGTCACTGCGTCTCGCTAATTCCTCTTTCGTCTTCTCACCCTCAATCCACTCCACCAGTTCGTACTTCCCACCCTCAACTTGTGCCTGCATATCAAGCATTGTTCGATACGCGTGGATGATGTCCAATCGCTCCATTTTTGCGACTACATACTGCCCACGCTCTGTAACCCGGTATTGATTCTTCACCGATGTCTCCCGATCATCGATTTCTGGGGTAATCAGCCCGAGCTCTTTCGCTTCCCCAATCCGCTTCGACAACGTTGATGAACTAATCTGTAATCGCTCGTTCAGATGCTTGAATCGTTTTGATCCACCTTTCAATACGACAAGAAGACCGATCCCGCCACGCAGCTCAAAGAACTCCCTAAGCGTGTCTGCCATGTCTCACACGCTATACCCTGTTGGCATCCGTAGTCAAACTTTCTTCTACCCGCTCTGTTGAAATCCTCTTCGGGGAACACGTTCTGCCCGAGTTCCGGCCAGTACAGATGAAGCACAGATCGCTCAGTACAGGAGACTCGCAGATCGCTTAGACCATCTCAGTTTGACCCACAAGGCACATACGTAATGTAGGACAATTTGAATGTATATGATTTTGAACAAGCGAACAAGTGAGATTTTAGCGGCTACAGCCGCCTTTCTCTTTGTTCTTGGGACGTTGACTGGGTTGCGGGTCTGGGACTTGGAGCCCTCGACTTCAGTACAATCGGCTATAGTTTGGGTGGGTGCGCTACTTATTACCGCCATGGTTGTCTTCCGGGCGTTTCAGGGCGCAGATCTCGTTGGGAATTGGATACTCGCATTCGGCCCATGTTTTGGTTTTACACTCAATCTGTTCATGCCGATCATGGCGGGGCCGGGCGCTTTCATATTCCCAGTTGGAAGTGGAGCAATCATCTCTGGCGTGATTACAGTAGTTGGGTACTTGATCGGACGAGGTTTCAGCGAGGTTTGAGATAAACAGGACGTGTAACCGGATTCAATAAGCACTCTTCAGCGACCGGCTGTTTTAGACGATATATATCTGAAAAATAGAGTTTCAACAGAGCCTTCTCCTCTGAATTTTGCTTCGTTCCAAAACACCATTTGATTTGGAACTATTCGGAAATCGAATCATCCTGTACGCGAATCGCGTTTAACTACCCGTAGCGTAGGATAAGACAGGTTTCCGGAAACAACACCCCGAACCTTACACTTCGATTCGAAGTAAAAATACCTACCAGTCTATGACGGCCACTCCCAACACGAAACAAACGGTCCTTGACTCCTTGCGTGAGTCTCACCGGGAGTGGCCATACTCGGAAGCCCATGACACGGTCAACGCAGACCCATGGCCGCTCGCGTGGGATGCCGCCGCGTTCATCGAAGAATGGTTCGCGCACCGAGAACACAACGACGTAGAAGAAGCGATCTGTTACGTCGAACTCACCCCGTCGAAATTCGGGTATGACGTGGCTGACTGGCATTTCAAACAGCCACCAGCACCGCTACTGAAAGCACATCTACTCCGTATCGTCAAAGGATGGGGCGGCGAGACTGCCCTTCACGACTATCTTGCCGATAACCCAGAACTGGTTGCTGAACTCGGATTCGAGGATGGGCTCGCATCGAAAACCACGCTCTGGCGAGTATGGAATGAAGATCGTCTCTCAGACGAACACAAACAGGTTGTGCGGACTATCGGGCAAGTGCTGGTTGATGTCGCACGCGAACACGACGTGCCCGCGCCGGACGAGGTCTTCCACCCTGATCCGAGCGTTGACACACCTGACGGCATCGAACAGGATGATTCAACAGTTCGGGACCGGACAATTGCGAAAACACGAGAGATCTGGCAGCAAGCCAAGCCGATGGTGACAGAGAACTATGAGCTCCCGCGTGGCAAGAACACAGAGGTTCACGACAACGCATTCCTCGAAGCCCACGCGTTCATCGGTTCACGTGAAGAGATGTACGCGGAGAACGGTACGTGGAATTTCGCGGCAGAGACAACGCGTGACCACGTTCAGACAGGTAGTACTCATCGCCACCATTTACAGAAAATCGGGCCGGATGCCGCCCGGAAGATGCATCGTGACACGACACGAGAGTTGATCGAGCGGGCTCGCCGTGACTCAGAACTCGTTGACGGCGTCCTCGTGAGCATTGACATCACGAAGTCGAATCCGTATCGAACGAAACGGAAAATCGAGTCTGACGAGGACGGGAACGTGACGAACACATGGTTGCTCGGGTACAAGAACGATGATGAAGACGAGTCTACGGAGTTCTACTTTCAATGGGCGAGCATCCAAATTGTCGGATTAGATATTCCACTCGTATTGGATGCGATTCCCGTGCATCGTGGACTCTCGCGTGTCGCTATCGTTGACCAGCTTTTGCAGACTGCGACCGACATGGTTGATATTGAGTTAGTAATGATGGATCGGGAGTTTGCCCACGACCCAGTGAAAGAGGTCTGTGAGGATCACGGTGTGTGGTATTTGAATCCGGGGAAAATGCATTCGAGTGAGCGGGCGACGTGTACGCGTCTTCGCCGCCAAGGGAAGCTTGTCCATATCGAGAGTGATGAGGCCAGCACCGATGACGCTGATGTGGGTACAACGCTTGATGACTTCACCGCTGACGAAGATGACGAAGATGACGGTGATGAAGTTGAACGGAAGCGTGTGTATGTGCCAGCAATGAATGCTGAGCGGACGAATGATGGAATAGAGAATGACGAGAGCGACGAAGCGGATACGGAGTCAGATGAAGAAGATGTGCTTCGTCAGGAGTTACTCCGTGATTTCGCAGAAGCGACTGATGCGGATACAGAAGATGTTGGGCAGATGTTCGGTGACGTGATTGAAGAGGTTCGTGAAGAGGAAGACGAACAAGAACTGCCGGGAAGTGAGGAAGACAAGGAACTGTATATGCTGTTTGAGACGAATCACCCTGATCTCGAACTCCCGGGTGATGCTGGTGAGGACAGTGAGATGTCCGAGATGGAGAAGGTACACATGGTGGCGCGGGTGATCAGGAAGTACAAGCATCGGTGGGGGATTGAGAACGGATTCAAGCAGATCAAGAGCTTCCGTGTCCGTACCACGTCGATGGATCACGAGTACCGGTTCTTCAACTTCCTGTACGCGTGTACGATGTACAATGTGTGGCGACTCACCGATCTACTGGTGAAGTTGGAGCTACGGGCTGAGTCCGAGTTCCGATATGAACCACTCGTGACAGCAGATCTGTTCCTGACGATTGCGAAGGATTACGTCGGGTTAGATCCCCCTGACTGACGTTTTCGTTTCCGGGTTTGCCCCCTCGTGAGTGGCGACACTGCTGTGTAGTCGCTGTTTTCCGGGTTTTCTTCTCTGAACTACCGACTGGCAGTGGCGAGATTCTACCAGACATAATTTCAACCAATAGTTGATGTTAGAAAACTGCTGTATTGGACGTTTTACTCTCTGTCTCGTGAAATTGCTGATCCCCTAAACTCTCATTTTGTATAGCGATATATGATACATTACTCTTGAGCATTCCCTGTCCGATAAGTTGCTTATTTCGCGTGTCTCCAATGGACATACGCATAACCAATACTATTATACTACTGTCAGATAGACGCTATCCTATGAAATCACCACACTTAGAATTACTACAGAGGGCAGCACGCGGGGTTCTTCCCCCTGAATTTCCGTGAGTGAGCAAACCTACAATTGGTCGAGGAAATCACTCGACGAACTCGTCGACTTCCACGAACGCGAAATCGCACCTAAACGCCGGCAGGAAGGATACGATCAAAACGAGATCCCCACCTACCAGTGGCTCGTTGACCACGGCTATAGCGGCCTCCAGTACGCCGTCCAAGAGCATCATGAACTGACCGTCTCCGAGTTCTTCGAACAGACTGTTGGACTTGGTGACGACACGTTATCAGAGACGCCATCGTGGCCAATCGATAACGAGCAGATGATCGAGTACCTCGAACAGTACTTTCGGTCACAACAACGGGGGTCAGCTGCGGAGACCACCCTCCAATCAAAACGCTCGCGGCTCGGTCAGTTCCTTCGCCACTACGAAGAGCTCCACGGGACGGCCGCGATTGTCTCTCGTATCACGGATGTCGCTGACCAGCCTACAGAGATTCAGCGTGTGACCGCTGTTTTCGACGTCCTTGATGAAGAGCTCGAGAGCAATGATTCGAAGCGTCGGTATCGGTCTGATGTCGACGACCTCTACAGTTGGCTCGTCGATCGCGGCTACGGCGCGTTCAATCCTGTCCGATACGACCATGAGTGGGATGTTGCTAAGCGCGATAATCCCGCCCTTGCGCCCGCACAAGTTCGAAATCTCACGGCTACAACTGAGAATATCGAAGAGGAACTGATCGTCTTAGGGCTGTGTGCCTGGGGTTTACGGCGGAGTGAATTAGCAGTCCTCCACGTCGATAACGTTCAGATTCAGGAGGAGTCACCGTATCTCTCGTTCGACACCCGGAAGAACGGTCCCGGAACAGTGGCGTTGATCTACGGTCAAGATACCCTTGAGAGTCGGATCACACAGCTGTCGGAACGGCAGGAGTGGGATGGACATCTGTTCCCCTCACCAGACGCTCGGCGTGATCACGTGACCGGGGAGACACTCAATCGCCGGTTCAAGTCGATCGCCTCGCGTGCGGATGTGCGTGTTTGCGGTGAGCTTCCGACCTCGAAGATGGGACGTCGATTCTGGTACAGCGCATACGCTGACGCCGTTGAGACGGTGATCGATCGCCTCCAGAGTGTTGCTCACGAACAGGGTAGTAGTGACCCGATGGTCGTGTTTCGGAGCTACCTCTCCGAAGAGAAGCGCCGTGAGTATCTTCGCGACGCGATGTATGACCGGCTAGCTGAGGCGTTTGGGGACAAATAATCTGCCACAATCACAGATGTCTTACACTATCAGTCACTTCCTTCGTGTCGGCGAACCTGACTGGATCGTGTTCAAATGAGTATACGCGCTACCGTAGTTCAATCTGGATAATTACCGGAATGGTATACACATTGAACAGTTTGTAGACCCCCAAAAAGAGCTATTTATGAGGGTTGTGTTGAAAATATCACTGTGATTGACAAAGAAAATAAACATAATAAAAGGTCTCCGAAATCCGGTGAATCAACAAATTCGGATACACCACCTGATGCAGAAAAAGCGGACTCCACACCAAAATCTGATGCTGACGAGACCTCTGCTAGTGCTTCACTGAGCGGTGATCTTGATGTCGATGATGCGGAAGATTTCATTGAACAGATCGAATCCGAACAGGAATACATCCAAATCACACCCGTCCGCGAGGAGGTGAACTCAGAGACAGTCACGCGAGAACTATACGGGCTCCACCGATACGGAAACGGACGCAAGCTCCCGCTCGATATGGAGCTCCATGTCGCTGGCATCGAACCCGTCTCAAACTTCGAGTTCATCATCTACAAGCCAGAAGACGAAGCGCAGTTCAAATTCTTCATTGGGCCAGGAGAGCGTGGCGAGGTCACTTGTGACCGTCTCGAAAGTACCACGCGATCGCAGTACCCAGAGAATTTCGAGTTCGGGCGAGAAAACTTCGATATCACACAGGTCTTCGATGACGTTCCTGAGATGGTTCGCTGGGAAGGCGTCGAAGAACGACGACGGGACTGGATGACCACCCTCGCGGCATTCGACAACGAAGCGATCGAACGCTCGCCACTTTCCAATCTCCTCGAAACCGCCATTCAAACGGAGGGTTCGGTTGTCTTCCAAGCGGTTTTCGAGCCACGCGCAGACTGGTCTCCGAAAGCCCAGCGGCAGAAAGGAAATCTCAAGCAGGGTGTCCACACAACCGGCGGGCTCTTCCTTCGGACGCTTCTCGACGGAGTCCTCGGCGTCTCTGATGAAGAGAAGCAGGAGCGCCACCGGAGTGACACACCCAACGAAATCGGTGGCTCGATCCACGACTCCCAGACCGCAGGCTACCGCTCAGGCACAGGACGGATGGGACAGATCGACCTGAAAGACCCATCTCACACGTACAACGTCACACTCCGAGCGGCCACCTCAGACACCGAGTGCGCTAGGAATCTCCAAGATTCGCTCAACCAGCTCAGTGGGAAGTTCTACTCTATCGAGGGGAACTACCTCGGCACCAACGAACCTGAGTACAGGCGGATGCTCAACCACGGCATCACCTATCCGAACGGGCTCGAGTCCTGGTCGCGACGAAAGCCCATCCTCGTCTGTAACATCGACGAGCTCTCAAACTTCATCACGGTGCCGTCAATCGACACACTGCCGAAAGCGAGCCGGGGTGGGTCCGGTGGGATGCCAACAGCCCAGTCTCCGCTCACCTCGCCCAACGAGGAAGTGTTCAAGGAATTCTCGACCGGCATGACGATCGGCCACGCCGTTACAGCACTCAGAGACAACTCCGAGGGCCCAGAGAAAATCAGCGCCATCCAGAGCAAAAACGAGTGGTGGGATCACCTCGCGAAGCGGGATGCGTTGTCGCTGTCAGCAGATCATCTCACCCAGCACTACATTCGCGCAGCGACTACTGGGAGCGGGAAGACGGTCGCGACACTCAACGATATGCTCACCACACACCACAATCTCGAGGGGCCGACGATCCTCATCGATCCCAAAGACGGCGAGATGTGTGAGAACTACCTGCGGTGCCACCGGACACTGTTCGGCAACCTCGCGGATGTCGAGTACATCCAAATCCCCGAAGCAGAGGGCATGGTTCCAGGGATGCCATTCTTCGATCTACGGCCGCTCACAGAAGGCGCAGGACGGACCCGAGAGACGGCTAAACAGGACATCATCGACCACTACTTCCAGCTACTCAGATTCGTCCTCGGGAAGAAGACAGTCGAGCAGGCGTTCGTCGCGAACGAAATCCTCACCAACCTGATCAAGGCGCTGTTCGACCGCGAATACGGAAAGGATTACTTCTCGATCGGCGAACTCATGGAAGCCGCGCAGGAGTTCCAGAAGTACGGCAAGGATGTCGAAGACGCCAAAAAGGACTACGAGACAGTTCAGCAAGCCATCCCGAAAACGGCCGACACGCAGGTCACGTCCATCCTTGAGTCACACCTTGAGAAGGACGCGCGCCAGTTCATGAACACGACCGACGCGGTTCTCAACCGGATCCGCAAGCTGAAGGAGCGCGACTTCATCTGGGATATGCTGTCGTACACGGTCGACGACAAGTACTGGAACGAAGACACCAACTGGTACAACAAAGAGCAAATCCCGATGCTCGACATGAAGAGCATCCTCAACTCGAACAAAGTCGTCCTCATCGACACGGGGAGTCTCCGCGGGGCCAGCAGCGAAGTGTTCACGGTCCTGTTCCTCTCTCACCTGTGGACTTCGGCGCAATCAATCTGGACGCCAGACGACGACGAGTACATCACGAACGTCATCATCGAGGAGTCTGCGAACATCGCTCGCAACGAAATTGTCTACCGCGAACTCCTTCCGAAAGGGCGCGAGTTCAATCTCTCGCTCGGGCTCATCATGCAGTACCCCGAGCAGGTACTCGGAGACAACCCACAGGACAACCGGCGGGCGTACAAAGAAATCCTCAACAACATCAACACGAAGATCATCGGCAACGTCGCGACAGACGATCTCTTAGCCGAGTCGCTGTTCCACGAAGATCTCGACAACGACGAAATCAAAGACCGCATCGCTGGACTTCGGCGCGGGGAGTGGATCGTCCAACTCCCGTCGACGGGCTTCCACAAACAGAAACCAGAGATACTCACACTCCGACCACTACCCATCCCGCCAGGACATAGCGCGGGGCCGTTCAACGTCAGCTCGCGAGAAGAACTCGTCCGTGAACGAAGCCGGGATCGCCACTGCGTCAACCGTCAGCACGAAGCGATCGACATGGACAGCGGCGTAAACGCAGGTGAAGAAGACGACGAGGATTCAGAGGGTGATGATGTGGCTCCCGAAGATTCGGAAGAGTTCACAAGCGACCACGCATCGTTCCTCGGGATGGTCTTCGACGCACTAACAGACGGGCTTAACGGCTACCACATCAAGGACTCGATGAACGTTCTTCCGTACAGCGAGACGGCACCCGATCTCATCGAGTGGGGCTTCCTCGAGAAGTTCGAACTCGGAAACAGACAGGCGTACTACTGGCCGACAGACGAAGCAAACGTCGTCGCCGGGAAGACTCTCGCGCCACGAGACGGTGGTGAGTACGGCCGGGAAAGCCCGGAACACCGAGTCGGCGTCAAGCTCATCGAAGCCCACTACGACGCTCTCGGCTACGAGACTCACATGTACTACACGCCAGACGACAGCGAACTCAAGTTCGACATCTACGTTGAGGCGACAGATGAATCTCCCGACGATCGGGATAAAGTCGTGGAAGTTGAACTTACGCCAGAGCACAGGAGACACGTCGTAGACGACTACTACAAACTCAAAGACACGGACGCTGATGCAATCTGGGTCGTCAAAGATGTCGAAGGAATGCGGAAGTTGTTATCGTCGCTCGCCGCACATATCGGATATCATGAGGCCAACAGAACCACCAACTTTGAGAATGTCAGCGACGAACTCGATGCTGACGGCGCTCAGGAAATCTTCGGCATCAACAAACTCAGGAAAGACCTAAGAGACGAATAGCGACAGGATCTTTTCTATTTGCTTCCTTTCTCAACCAGTGGACACCCGAGTTTCATCAGCGCCTAATCAGAACAAACGAACTACTCCACCTAGAATCAGTATACATCCAATTCACATCTGAACGCGGGAACAAGAGTCTGATCGGATAACATACAGAGGAGACGTGGGTATACACAGGAGCACAAATTAAAATCCCACCGAGTACAGGCAGAGTAGCAGTAAAAATCAAGCCGAGTACAGACAGAGTAGAGAGCGAAATACAATCAAAAGACCGACCACCAAAGCCACAAGCACACGGAAAATACTCGTTAGAACTGCTCTGGGTTAACAGAATTCAATAGTAGCCAACCTACAATATTCGGTTGATTATAGCACCAAGCGCCCTCACAACATCTAAGAACACATCATAATTATTATAGAAAAAGCAGTGAATATCACTTGAATAAGCAGACGTGAATCGATTTGGGGGGTCTTCTTATAAAGAGAGAAATAAGCAGACGGCGGCGCGATTGATACTCTTTCTTATAACGGATCCAACTCAGTATGTTAGAAAATCCACACAATGCTCGCTAATCAGGAATAACAAGACGGCAGCTTAATAGAGGGGTTTTCTTATAAAGAAAGAAATAAGCAGACGGCAGCACGATTGATGCCATTTCTTATAACGGATTCAAATCCGTATCTTGGAAGATCAACACGACGCTTGCCAAGCAAGAATAACAAGACGGCGGCACGATAGAGGGGATTTCTTATAAAGAGAGAAATAAGCATACGGCAAGCGTATTGGCGGGTTCTCTTATAACTTATTTTTCTAGTAATAGAAGATCTCATATAACAAGACGGCGACGGTATAGGACCTCTTTCTTATAAAAAGTGATTTTTGGGTGTCATTAGCATAAATAAGCAGACGTGAGCCGATTTGAGGGGTTTTCTTATAGCACAACCCTCCCCCATAATCCTCGTGTTTAGGTTCTAACGGCCTGAGAGGACTTTAGAGATGTTCTAATATATTTCTCCTCCCCTGTGTTTAGGTTCCGCGAGATTACAATGTTAGGGGCTCAGAGAGCAAATAGACCAGAAGGTCGGCCGCGTAGCGAGAAGTCGGGGCGGAGCCAAGGGGTGAAGACAGATGGAGAAAATTGGATGGATTCTCGCAGAGAGCGTATCAGATATCAGACAGAGGATTAGTGAGGGGAACAAGTCAGCCAGAAGCCGACGCCGACAGCGATCGAGAGAGTGGCCCTCTCGGACGGGACGGCTATCGCAACGAGTGTACAGACAAAGCCGGCGGACACCACCGCGAAGAACAGCCGACGTCCAGCAGAGAAAGTATCGTCATCACAGTCGCTCACCTTCGGTGCGAGGGCGGGTAAGACAACGGGCTAAGGGCATGGTAGACGCAATGGAACGAACATCCGCTAACAACACAGTCTGACTGGTCAGGTGAAGGACACTGGTTGCGTGGAGAGTTGTGACTAATTCCATGATGTAAGAAGACCGTCTACTGATTATCAGCTTTTGTCACTCATAGGAAACATTGATTATCAACCCCCCGAGAGACATCGCGATGCCGACACACATCACCGGATACGTAGCTGATGAACTCGCCGAGCTCATCGACGATATCGCAGAGCACCACTCCATTTCTCGGAACCGAACGATCGAACTGCTGCTCCGAGAGGGGATGAATAATCGACACCAGCGGATCAAGATGGAGCAGATTAACATCAAGGTCGAGCGGATGCTTCGAGAGCTCGGTATCAACTCGGACGGGGAGTTCGGCGAAGAGATCGCAGAGCAGAGCAAGAAGATCGGAAACATGCCACTGCCCGAAGGAACGACCGGCGTCGACCTCGTCACACCGCACCCCTACTTCGGCGGCGACGGCTGGTATCATGACCCAAAAGATCACCCCTACAACGAGTAAGCGAATCCGACAGCTGACGAGTCACAACACACAATTTCATCTCTACCTGAAAATGTAGGTCTGTACTCGCACTCTATCTCACGACTGGGACCACATTGGGATTTCCGACGCTTTTCCTATATTAACATCTTGTTTACAGAGAACACAAGGCGAGTGCCTCGGGGTTTGATTCCGAGGCAGTTCACGATATTTCGAGCTTCTAACCTTTATCAGTCCGACCTCCGTATCTACACGTGGTGTGTTCACATGAAACTCGCATTGATCGGGGTCGGACAGGCGGGTGGGAAGGTGGTCGACGAGTTCTTGGCTTACGACGCAGAAACGGGCGCAGATATCGTTCGTGGAGCGATCGCCGTCAACACGGCGAAAGCAGATCTCCAAGGAATCGACCACCTCCCGACAGACCGTCGGATCCTGATCGGGCAATCGCGAGTGAAGGGTCACGGCGTGGGCGCAGATAATGAACTGGGCGCAGAAGTGGCCGAGGAGGATATCGACGAGATCCAAGGCGCACTCGACTCGGTGCCAGTCCACGAGCTCGACGCGTTCCTCGTCGTTGCGGGGCTTGGTGGCGGGACAGGATCGGGTGGAGCACCCGTAATCGCAAAGAATCTCAAGCGGATCTACACCGAACCTGTGTACGGGCTCGGCATTCTGCCCGGCAGCGATGAGGGTGGGATCTACACGCTGAACGCCGCTCGATCGCTCAAGACGTTTGTTGATGAGGTGGACAACCTCATGTTGTTCGACAATGACGCCTGGCGCAGTTCGGGTGAATCCGTAGAGGAAGGGTTCGATGCGATCAACGAGGAGCTGGTCCAGCGGTTCGGCGTGCTCTTCAGTGCGGGCGAGATAACTGAGGGAAGCGACGTCGCCGAGAGTGTGGTCGACTCTTCGGAGATCATTAATACACTCAAAGGCGGTGGGATATCCTCGCTCGGCTACGCCGATGTCGAAGTGGACGAGCCAGAGCGGAAGGGGTTGCTCTCGCGGCTCCGTGGCGATACGAATGATGGGATCGACAGTACAGAAGCGACTAATCGAATCACGAGTCTCGTCCGAAAGGCAACGCTCGGTCGGCTCACGCTGCCCTGTGAGGTGAAGGGAACAGAGCGAGCGCTACTCGTCGTTGCTGGCCCGCCCGAGTACCTCAACCGAAAGGGTATCGAGCACGGCCGCAAGTGGCTCGAAGAACAGACCGGATCGATGGAGGTTCGTGGTGGCGACTATCCACGACGTGGGGAAGGGACGGTCGCAGCGCTCGTGCTGCTCGGCGGCGTGACGAACGTCCCGCGAGTGAAAGAGCTCCAGCAAGTCGCAATCGAAGCACAACAGAATCTCGGGGAGATCACTGACGAGAGCGAGGGCCGTTTCTCGGAGCTGATGGATAGCGATGGGGAGTTGGAGTCGCTGTTCTGAGATCGTGGTCGTCTATTCGTCGTATCGATCTTCGAGGTCGTCAAGTGCTCGCCAGAATTGTCTATTGTTAATCTCTGACTCTTCTGCTGCCCGGGTTTCCAAAACACCCGCGTACGTCTCGAAGTCCTCGGGACTGGGATCGATCGCCAAGACACAGTCAATGTATCCCTCGAGAGCGGTCTGAAGCGTCTGTGCGTAGTGGTCGTAGGAACCGTCGATCCAATTGAATCTCTCATCGACTTCCTCAAACACTGCTCGATAGACGATTGCGGCAGCGAGGTATCGATCGCGCTTACGGTACTGTTCGGCCATATCGAAGAATCGGGAGAAGTCAATCGCTTCGAACACGGTCGGATCGGCGTGTTGCTCAAACAAGTGGCTAATCTCTTCTCGGTACTCATCGACCGACTTGTGCTCATCACCGAATTGTGTGAGAAACTGTTCTCGAGCCGTGCTGTGAGTGGCAAGAATCTCGTGGACGAACGCACGCAGCTCTTCGACAGGGACGTCCGCCAGGAGAGCCTCGATACGCTCGCTCTCATCTTCTGGCGGGTCGTCTGCGATAGCGAGGAGCACCGCGACAACGTGTTTGCAGTCGCCATGGCCGTCGTATGGACAGGTACACTGAGTCTCGAGACTTCGGCCACCGAATTTGATAGTCACGTCGTACGGGTTCGATCCGCTGACAACAGCCGACACGAGATCGTCGAACCGGTCGAGCTGCTGGATCCGTCCCTCCCTGCGATAGGTTGCCCCCCGCTCAAACACGGGATCGGTACATCGGTTTCGGATGGTTTCTGTATCGATGTTCATGTGGAGCCCTTCTGAAATCGCTCTACTGGCCTCGGTACTTTCGTCACACTTGTGGCCGCCACCTCTCAAAAGCGTCTCTGTTGAGGTCTTCCACAGTTACGATCACGAACGAATACTTGAGTGAGGATATGGTGAAAGGATATTGTAGACTCCCCCACCACTTGCCAGTGTTTGACCACCGTTGGTGAGCCCGCCTGCTGGACCCGCTGTGCCATTTGGTAGATGACTGAGTCCGTTTCCACGTTTGGGCAGTCAACTGTTTCTCACGGCGCTGTCAGGGACCTTGTGGTCGAGAGCCTGTCAACATCACACCTCGACCATGTCAAGTTCGAGTCGCTGCGCTTGTGAGTCATCTCGAGATCAATGCCTGAGTCAGTTGGCCTACTCCGTCTATTGAGTCGGTACAAAAGGGCCGCCGCAGTGACGGGTTATTTTTACCCACCGGCGGTGGATGGAGCGTAGTTTAAGAGGTGATTAAGAATACAAGCTAATGCCGCTTTAGAGGCCCTCAAATGACCAAATAACCGGGGCACCGTTTGTGGCACTCATATAAAAGTTACAAGTAGTTCTCCACAACTCACGCACGATTCCTGACGAAACCCTCCGGCGCTTGGACGCCGGAGGAGTCGTGCTGCCACCTAATGACAGCAACCAACCTAAACAGGGTCAGGAGTGATAACTCTGGTTTCCAGAGTACTTCACTCGACACTGACCTACTGACACACCGCGTCGCACAGTCCAGTTCTAAAATCCCGCCGAACCGTCGCCAACGAAACGCCGGTCGAACAATCATCGTGGGGTCGGTCTAAGTGACCGAACCCACCGACGATCCGACCTCGTTCGCTATCCCGATGGATCCAGACCGTGCGTTCAACGCAATCGCAAACAGCCGTCGTCGCCGCGTCTTGCTCTCACTCTCACAGTCGCATGGAGCGATTACCGCGGGTGATCTGGCCGTCGAAATCGCCGCCATCGAGAACGCGATCGATCCCAGTAAAATCGGGAGCAACGAACGCACCTCGGTCTACATCTCGTTGACCCAATCGCATCTCGGGACACTCGATGAGTGCGGCGCAGTCGCGTTTGATGAACGATCGAAGTCCATCGCTCCGACAGACGCGACTGAACCCCTCGCCGAACACATTCGGCGACTCCAGACTGCGTGTTACAAGCCAGACTCGGAGGAATCCCAATGACCGAGTACCAGCCAGAACTAGAGATACTCAGAGACATTGACACCAGCTTCCACCGGCTGTTCGAAGCGGTTAACGACTCTGAGGCTCCTTCCATGCCGAGGGATGACCCACTCGCCACACTACGGCGGGCGCAGGTACAGATCGACGCCGCACTGTTCGCGTACCATCGTCGAACTGAGGACGCTACCCTCGCTGCTGACGGGGCATGTCTCCTCCAGTGGAATCCACCGAGTGCCCCGCCTCGCCGCCTCTCCTTCGAACCCGACAGTACTGGCGAGACGTGGACCCGTCGGGAGCTCGAGTGGACTGGCGCTGAATGGCGTTCCTGTGGGAGTGACCGCGTCGATAACGTCGCAATACGTGCCCCGGCAGCGGCACGATATCCAGATCCAGTCGATCCAACACCGATCGAAACGATGCTTGAATGGATCCGCGACAGTTGGGCCCGTTCGGATCCACCAGCGCTCGTGTTCGCCGAGACGGCTGCGACCGAACTGGGCGTGGTCGTCTGTGTTGACGATGAACTCCGCTACCGCGAGCACGATAGCGACCGGTGGTATCCAGCGACGACAGACGAATTCTACCACCATCTTCGCGCCAACGGACAGCCAACGCTTCACTCGCTCTCAGAGACGCCGCTGAATCGCCATCATTTCACCCCAAGTTCGCTCAGCCAATGACGAACGACTCATCATCGCTTCCACCGGGGTCCACCGAGGAACTCAACCAACTGATCGAATCGATTGAGTCGCTCCGGGCTACCCTCACGACCGAGGAGACACTGACGACCGACCAACAGGTGACCGCACGGCGGCGGCTGTTTTTGATGCTCCATCCGCTCAAAACCGTCTGTCGTCAGTTCGAGTGTGCGGAGTCTGCCACGTCCCAATCCGATCGGGAGGTGACTTGGAACGGGTACGAAGAAGCATTTAGCCACATCGAACAGCGTCTCGAACGACTGCTCCGAGAGTTCTCACTCGAACAGGTGGACGCATCTTCCGAAGCCTACCAGATCGAACAGAC
The DNA here is from genome assembly GCF_052439115.2 of Halorubrum sp. FL23. Taxonomy (NCBI): domain Archaea; kingdom Methanobacteriati; phylum Methanobacteriota; class Halobacteria; order Halobacteriales; family Haloferacaceae; genus Halorubrum; species Halorubrum sp. FL23. The sequence continues at coordinate 13,090 of NZ_JBQVRO020000013.1, read as the reverse complement.
GCTCGGCGCGGTTCAAGAGCACCTTGTGATCCTTCGAGACGCTCTCCCTACAGTGTCTACAAAGAGGGCTACACTCCCCGAGCAACCCCCCAGTCGTCAATCACTGTACGCAGGTGTCGCCGGACGAAATATTGGAGATGGGCGGTGGCTTGAGTATCAACTTCAGCGGGCGTTGAGACGGTAGGGGTACCAGGCAGCGACTCGACAGAAACTGTTCAATCTCGAGGTCGACGTCGTCGCCACCCGAAAGACAAAACAGCACAAGCCGAGCGATTGGATCGTCGCCCAATGTAAAGATTGGACGAGCGACCCTATCACCCCGGCGACGATCTTCCGGCTGTGTACGGTAGCGTTTACCTGTCGCGCAATGCCGGTCCTCTGTCACACCACCGATATCACACCTCGGGCTGAGGAACTCGCCCGTCACTTCGAAGTTCGGATCCTCAATCTCCGCGATCTTGAGCGTGGAGCGCTTCCTGCGCCCCAAGTGTACAAACCGTCGGCCGAACTCAACGAATGGAGCTCACAGTACAACGCACGTGATGCTCGTGGAACACTCCCCTTGATGTTCTATGGAGAACCAGGTAAACGGTTCAGCTACGTCCCCGGCTTCACTCCCGTGGGGATGGACTACGATTATGAACCGATCGACACCGATCAAGACGACGATACGCATCCCGCAGCCGGGCACTGACTAGCCAAAGATGTTGATTTCTCTGTTTGACCAACGGTGACATCTTTCCCGTCGTAAACGGCGCGATTCTCTTCTTGAAGAAGATAGGCTTACGCTCACCTGATGTCATATTCTTGTTCGGATCAAAGTAGTGTTCTTCCGTCATGATCCCGAACTCAGGGTTGCTAGAACGCCTAATTCAAGTGATACTCACTCACGCGATCTTGTGCAACATACATCGAGATCGCCCCAACGAGACACGCAAATGTGACCGAAACGACCGTCCCACTGAGACCGACTACAAATCGCTCAACACCAACAAACGAGGCGATTGCATGCCCAGCAATCCCTGAATGGGCGATAACAACCGGAAGTACAATGATAAGCATCCCAACTGAATAGATCACAAAGGCGAAGACACTCGGAACAATCGCCTTGCTGCTCCGAGAGATGCTCACGGCCTCGAAGCGTGGGAACCCGACGCCGATCCCGGTCGCAATCGCACCCGACACGACCGACAGGACGAGTGCCGATACGCCGAGACTCGCGACGACCGGTACCGAATGCGGACTCAAAAGCCCCGTTGTTACGGTCGCCACAACGGTCACCGGCGCGATCAGGAGCGCACCGGAGATGACGTGTCCGACGACCAGCGAACGTTCAGGTGCTTCAGAAAGCAGGGTGATGGGTAATGCCGCACCTTCCTGGCCAACCACGTTGAGCGCGAACAGCGACCCCGCGACCCAGGTCCCACTAACCAGCACCCACAATGGAAGGCTTGTTCCGATCTCGCCGGTCTGGACGGCAGTGACGATCGGTCCAGCAAGGACGATCAGTGGGTACAACGCGAATGACAGCGAGATTGGCGACCGACGGGCGCGTTTCCAATCGACTGCGACGACGCTGAAAACTGGTCGTGAGAGCACTCTTGAGAGGCCACCGAACCAAGCGGAGCTGTCGGCCGACCGCTCAGCCTCATGGGTGATGTGAACCCCGTCGGCATACCAGAGCCATTCTGCGAGTCGAAACAGCGATGCGACCGCTGTGGCGACGAATACAGCCGTGAATAGTATCGCGCCGATCGCTCGAAGCGGTGACGCTTCGATACCGAGTCCCATTGCGGCCAGATCGCCGAACCAGTCGATCGGCGTCGGTGCGAGCACTCGATAGATCGGTTCAAGCACCGACGCGAACGCGTTCGTGAAGATTAACGCGAAGTACCCGATCCCGAGGAGAATGAGAAACAGCGTTCGGAGCCGGCTAAGCAACTGCGATCGAACGCCGGCGTTTCGTATCCCTAGCGCGAGGATGAACCCAGCTGGGAGCCCGGTGACGAGGAGGAGACACAGTGTGAGCAATAGGGCAGGGATGGTGAGTAGTGAGCCAGCACCGACGGCAAACGCTACTGTGGCGGCGCTCCCGACCGTGAGGAAGAATGCAGACCAAAGCATGAGTTCGGTGAGGACGAGGCCGCCGATCACCGCCCGGTGTGACACCGTCGTCAATAACCCATCGAGATTGTCGGGACGAAGTGCGACTGCGTACGCACGATATCCACCGAATCCGACGACGAAGATCCATCCGTAGACGAATGCCATCCGAGCCCATTCGATGAGTGGTTCGGTCTCGCTCCCCGCAACAAACCCGCCAGCGAGGTACGCTCCGAACACGCCGCCGATCGAGAACGGAAGCAGCATGACGGCTGCGAACGCCATTGCCAATAGCTGCGTCGTATTCGCTTTCATCGTCCGCCACCGACGGCGTAGTTCAGTCGTGGCGATAAGTCGCAGCTTTGTCGCCCGTGTCATTTGTCTTCGAACCGTCCGTCCTGTGGTTCGGTGGCGTCTCCAGTGGTCTCAGAAGTTGCTTCGGGGCTAGCTGGTCCACGTTCGGACGTGACTGACAGGAACACGTCCTCCAGCGTCGTTCCCTCCTCGGCTTCCATCCGTGCGGTCAGTTCCGCGGGGGACCCCTCGGTAACGAGGTCGCCTTCGTAGAGGACGCCAACCACGTCCGCGAGCTCCTCAACGACTGAGAGAATATGTGTCGAAAGGAACACCGTGTGGCCATCGCCAGTCAGTTCCGCAATGACGTCGAGGACGGTCCGGGCCGCTCGCGGGTCCAGCCCGCTGGTCGGCTCGTCGAGAAACACCACGTCGGGGTTGTGTAACAGCGCCTGAATCAGGCCGACCTTCTGACGCATCCCCTTGGAGTAATCATCAATCCGCTTGTCGGCGTCTTCGGTGAGATCGAACCGGTCGAACCAGTTTGTAATTCGAGTGTCCATCTCGTCGGCGGGAAGATCGCGAAGCCGACCGAAATATTCGAGCTGTTCACGGCCGGTTAGTTCGTCGAAGACCGGAGGTTCTTCGGGAAGGTAGCCGATCGATGCTCGGATCGCATCCCGATCCGAGACAGGATTTCCGTCGATCCACGCTTCACCGTCGGTCGGCTGCGTCAGTGACGTCAACATCCGCATGGTGGTTGTCTTACCGGCACCGTTGGGTCCGAGAAAGCCGTACACTGTACCGTGATCAACGGTGAGATCAAGCCCGTCGACAGCACTTTTAGTCCCGAATCGTTTCGTTAGGCTCTGCGTCTCGATGGCTTCTGTGTCTGGTGTCATCGTAGGTGGAGTAGTTGGTTTCGTACTGCGGTCTGTCATAGGGCAATGCCTCCAAATCCGACAGCGACGAAACTCAGCGCGATCACCATCGGAAATAACGCTTTCCAGAGACGCGTAAGTGCGAACTGCCTCGGAGAGCGGTCCGTAATGGTGAGGTTGCCAGAAAGTATGGTCTCGTTCTGTTGGTGGTCCGTGTGGCCTGCAATGAGATACTCCTCACCAGGGTCGATCCGTCGTTCGACGTATCGCCGCGTGCCAAGTCCCGGAATAATTCGAACCCATCGCGCAACGGGTTTGAGCTCGTCTCGAACGTCAACGAACCGTTGGATACGCTCGGGTGCCGTTTCACTGGCACTGACAGTGGTGATCGTCGAATCCGAATCGAGCGCGAACCGTTTGGCGGAAGGAACGATATCAAGAGTCCCAACCGGACCATCGAGGGTGAATGGACGCGTCGCCACGCCATCATCGAGATGGGCCAGAAACCACGGGACCCCGATCCCGAATGGTTGCCGTTCGGCAACCTCGAACTCGAACCCGAGACACTGAGATCCCGTAAACGGAGCGGTAAGGATGTCGCCCGATTTGTTCGCAATGCCGCGGCATACGACGAAGGATCCGTGGTCTGTCACCTCGCTGGGCGCTTGGACGTTGGCACGGAGGATATTCGGAACAACCACGAGTGACCGGACTCCATACCAGCCGATCACGAGACCGAAAGCGATGAACCCGATTCCGGCAACGGTGTACAGCATTACCGGGAGACGTGTGGGATGTCGCATCGATTGAGGCACCAGTCGGCCGTCGCTGCACCTGATCGAGACGGTTCTTTGCTTGCCCCCACGAGAGAAATCACCGGATTGAGTGTTGCTACAGAAAGCTGTGGGCGTTGGAAACTGCTGACAGGGATTATTGGAGCGGCCAGTATCGGTTGCTCACGAAGGAGCCGCAGGGCTTCTCGGAGGGATTTGCGGAGGGCCATATCTAATGTAACTGCGAGAATCCTATATAAAACGGCGGTACGATCCCATCTAGCCGGTTTGGGTTCTGTTGAAATCCCCTTCCTCAGGTACACTATCGCTTGAAACAGCCGATCGCTGAAAAGTGCGAACCTAATGCCATCGGTGTCCACTGACGTGCCTATCGTATTCTTACGAGTGAAACAACTGCTCAGTAAGTGTGCCTATTAACTGGATGACCGATTCCCTGTAAGAAACAGGTAAGCCTCACCAAAGAGGATGAAGGCGATAATACCGGCGAGGATGGCCCATATACCCCCAATATCCAATGTAGACAGTAGAGCTGCGACAATTATGCCAGCGGTGAAAAACAGAAGGCGTGATTTGAGTGACTCGCCGTTGGAGGACTGGTCGGACACTATGCTTGATATGGCGTTTAGAATTAAAAGGATTTGTTGAAATCTTCTTTTTCAAATATATTTCCGCCTAAAAAACCCGGTCGATATGAACTGCGAATATACCGCCGTAGATCCTGCCAGATTTTGTTGAATCTCAGAGGGCCGTGCAGAATACAGAGCGCGTAGTCAGCACGGACGTTTGCCAAGAATGAGTATCGCCGAATCGGTCAATACAGATCCTGGCAAATCACTGTATTCAAATAAGTTCCTGTGGAACCGCCCAAAGAGACTTACCGGCACTCTGTAAAGTATCCACAATGCCCACACGTCGTGAAATTATCGCTGCCACTGTCGGGGTCGGTGCCGGAGTCATCGGCTGGACTGGAGGATCAGCCATTCACGACGGTCTTCGGTCGACAGACCTTCGCTACGTGATCGTCCGGAATGCAACTGATACCACCCAATCTGTCACTGTCCTGTTTGAAGCTGATGAAGAACCAATCTTCTGGAAGTCATACGACCTCGACGCAGGTGACACCGTCGAACTTGACGACTTCCCTCAACCTGGCACGTACCGATTGTTTGTCCAATGGAATGAAATGACTCCCTCACAGCGTCTTGCTACCGGAACAAGAGCAGTCGCTATCGTACTCACCTCGGCTTTTGGTGGTGATGTCTACATACAGGACGAACCTTATTCATATCTGTCGTCCTCCCAGAACTCTGGGGCGCAAAACAACACTACCTCAACAGAATAAGCATCAACTAAGTCCACTTTAGACCAAGCCCACCTTTTGATTTAATCGCATACCCACTGAATAGCTAGTTCGCTGACTCCAGTGTGACAGAAACGAGGCCAGCATGCTGAACTCATCTTCTGTATCGCGCACGGCGCTACTGATAGACTATAGAGATTTGGCATCTGGCACAGTTATGTGAGTTCCCTGCCTTGACTGCAACTGGGTCAACACGTATCACTGACTGAGGATTCTAACATGAAAAAGTAAATTCCGCAGGCCAAATCAATAAAAAGCGGGACTGCTTTACCTACATCCCACGAATACACATTGAGATGGCTCGGCTCGTCTTCTATCACCACCCACAGGCCGAGAATTTCTCGCTTAAATATAGCTCTACGTCCTTAACAGAGATCCGATCTCAGCAAGAGCAATCCAACGAGTCGACGAAACTCATCCGGTACCCCTTTGAAACACCGGTCTATGTGCTCTACGAAGGCGATTCAGAGATCAAATCAGCCCAGAACATCGACTTCAATCAGGAATGGCTGAGCGAACGTATTCGTGACCTCCCTCGTGCTGGGCAAGTTGTCGCATTCCGATTAGTGGAGCTACTCGAAGCCGCTGTTGATGTTCGAAATGAAGATGAGTTCCGGCTCTACAAAGAGTTCGAGCCGCAAAAGATCCAACAGGCACTTGATCACGTGTCTTGGGGAGCACCACTTCCGAACGTCGCTGGGGAAGTGATGTCGAATTTGATTCTCCGGCACTCCCTCCCGAATGCGAATCATCGAACTGGCATCGCGATGCTACAATTCTGTATTGAGAGTGTAGAGCCGGGTTTTGAGATGCCACGAACACACGTGGACGACGATACTTGGCGAGAGTGGGTCGATCCCTACATCGTCGATTCTAAGCGGCTCATTACTGTTCGTCGGAACAACCTCCGCTTCAAGCAGCTCGAAGAGTTGGACGTCGACCTCGTCGAGCGGAAAGACGGGATCCAAATCCGATTATCCGAATTCGATCTAGATATGCACTGGCGAGAAGCCCTCTCAGAGTACGCTGGGCAGCACGAGTCCCACTGTACAGACTTCGCTCAGGCAGTCCTCCAACGTGCAGAACGGGATGACCTGCTCGATTGTCAAGGACCAACGAAACAAGAGTTCATCACGTATCTGGAGGACGGACTCGTTGAACGAGACTTCAGAGAAATGTTCTGATCAGTCGCGAAGCTCGGCGACCGACTGGCCGACCTCACGGACGTGTTCACTCCGCTCAAGGTCAAGTTCTTCAGCGAGGTAGTCAACTGTCTCTTCGAGGCTCATACAGGAAAGAAGTCTGTGAAGCGGTATAAATCTAGTGCTGATATTTGTTGCTTTGATTTCCTAATTGAGATATTATTCTTCGGCTCTGTTGAACTCCTCTTCTTCAGACATATTCTTACCTGAAACAGCCGATCGATGAGAGCTGCTTACTGATACACCCGTTCGAAAATAGATTGTGTAACGACCAAGGCGACGACAACAATCGCAAATCTCAACAGCACCCCAAAACCCGTCAATGTCCGCAGGGCGACAATAATAACGAGGGCTACCACAGCAGAGGCGACTAGTTTCTGATTGTCCCGAGGGACCATATCGTCAATCAAGAAAACCGAATAAAGTACCTGCCGAAAAGTGGTCCCCCTGTACTGTCCACAGTCGATCAAAATATATCACTTCCTGAGGATTTCAACAGAGCCGGAAATTCATGTTCTATCCCCCAAAACCGGATCAGGATGATATCGACGAATTCGATTCGGAGAACTCTGGGGGCTCGGCAGACGGCATTTGATTTCACTGTTTTACAGCTCGCTAGCTCTGTTGAAATCCTTCAACAGATGATACATTCCGGTCCGGTTGCAGTCAGTACAGGGGACTCACGGAACGTTCAGTACACGACGTTTATACAGCAAGTCGCACACCGGACATCGGAACTGTCTGATCAAATCTGAATGACTTCAGCAGAGCCATCTTCATAGACAGTGTTGAACTCCGCATCTTCAACGTTCTAACGTGCGATCACCACCGATTCAACCCAGCGCATTTATTCTGTCCTCAAAGTGGTGGACGGCGACAAGGGCACCAATTGAGAGCAAAACGACGCCAACGACTGACCACATAAACATCTCATCAGGGTTGTCCCCAAGCAGAGCACCCACTGTAATCGCAACGAGTAGAATGATTAGTGTCGCTGAGACGCCCAGCAAACGGACAACTAGACCTTCATCCATATCCCACCTTAGTCATAGAATAAGTAAAAAACAGGCTATGTACGGGGACTGCTTCGAAGTTTGCAGTCTTCAGCGACCGGATGTTTCAGGCGAGGAACTGTCTGAAGAATGGGATTTCAATAGAGCCGCTTATGTAGACGATTAACTGAGTGAAGGATAGATCACCCATCAGGCGGGGCGAGGTTCTTCATTTGAAAATCAGATTGAGGAACATATACTCCAGCGAGAACAGCCAGTTCCCTAGTTCGCTGGATATCCGCAAGATTGTGATACAGCAATGGTTCCCACTCCCCGTTCTCGAAGGCAGCCACAGCTGATTCACTATCATCGAACGGATCGCATGTGCCCTGACCAATCAGCTCATTGTAGACGCCGACAAGGTCGTTCTGGTCATTCGTATCGAATCGGTCGACGACATCGAGCATATCCGCATACGCCAAATCCGGAAACGGCCACTCGATATTGTGTTTCACACACGCAGTTCGTACGAATGGAAGGTCGAACCCCCCTTTCCACGTTTCGCCATGATAGGCGGTGAGGTAGTGACGATCGTCGTCAAGATGACTATCCGCGAACGTCTTGAGCGCGGTGAGAAGTTCGCATTCATCAGCCGTAACAGCGAGATCCACACTACCAGTAGAATGCTCGCGAAGGGCTCGTTCGAGTTCGGTGCTATTAGCGGTTCGACCAGCAGTGTTGAGGATAAGCACCTCACCAACTTCGTGCGCGAGTCCGGCAACCGTAATTACAGCATCGTCATCAAGCCCGCTGGTTTCGATGTCAAATGCGATTGGGGTGAGATTGCCCATAATAGACGCCCAGCACCCGACATACAAAATGTCGAGAGGGTGGTTTCCGAAACAGTTGATTCGGTGTGGGCTACTGTTTGAGAGACTCTGTTGAAATACTTTCTTTAGATGCTTTATCACCTGAACCCACTGTTCGGTGAAGAGTGCGAACTGACCGCTAATCCGAGGAAATCATTTCAAGAAGTAGCGATTGGGGGCACTGTCGTCCCAGTCTAATCATACCACTGTTGAGAAAAGCTAGGAGTATTCTTCAACGACGACCGCTGCAGCAACCCCGAAGAGCCCTCCAACGAATAGTCGCATTCCATGAGGCAGGCTATTCTGCATATGGCCGAGCAACGACCGTTCTACTCCACTACCAGACACAAAGAGGTTAGTTACAGCTACTCCAAGAATTGCGTTCCCGATGATAAAGACGATCCCTCCGATGAAGAATCCCATGATGACGCTTCCCGGAGCATGTTCCCTTGTCGTCAGATAATATGCGCTCACTGCACAAGCGAGGGGAATCCCAACGGAAAACACGAATCCCCCGGCAGTCATAATTGGTTGCGACCACGTCTCTACGTAGGTGGTGCTTGCCGCTGGGGTCATCAGTTCCTGCGGAATAACAAAGAGCAAGATAGTGGTAAGCAGAAGGAACAACGCGCCGAAGACTCCGATACCGGCTCCAATTTTGGCCGGTTTCTGTTGATACATGGATGAGTGTTGATGCTACTGTGTATTGAACCAAAGGGCTAGAAATCTGTTTTGATAAGGCGCGAATCGCTAGTACTGGTGTTTAAATCTACTGTATTGACCGCAACCGGATCAGATTATTCACTTTGCTGAAGATTTTAACAAACCCGTTTGAGTCGATAGATTCGGCCTTTCGTTTGGCCTTCAGAGACGATCAGGTTGTAGTGTTCAAGCTTGGCGAGATAATTCCGAACCATGCGCTTCGATTTCGCATCGTCGACCCGATCGGTGTACTGATCGTAGAGTGTGGCCGGGTCAATCTCTTCGTCTTCTGTGAGTATCTCGTAGAGCACACGCTGGTCATCGGTGAGCTTATCGATGGTCTTCTGCTGAATTTCCGATTTCGTTTCCGAAACGGAGTCTTCAATGACCGAGTGCGGGATCGCGTCGAGATTATTGTAGTTAGCAGTCTGAGCGGCATTACGGAGGATACCGATGGCTTTGCGTGCATCGCCTGCGGCTTTATCGGCAATCAACTCCATTCCCTCCTGATCAAGAGCGTCGTCGACGAGCCCCCAGCGAACACGGTCTTCAAGGATAGCGGTTAGTCCGGTGAGGTTGTAGCGTCCGAAACGAATTCGAACACTGCTACTAAGGTGGCTGTTGAGCCGGTCATCAAGATGCGCGAAGACGTCTTCCTCGCGGTTCGCGATGAGAATCATCGCAAGGTTTGGAATCCGATACAGATCGTATAGTAGGCTCTTATCCTCAAGCTGGTCGACCTCATCTAGGATGACAATATAGGGATCATCGACATTCCTGCGGAGCCGCTCGAGGAGTTCGTCTTTCGGGGTTGATTTCCGGTGAATATCGACTGTACTGCTAATACCATCGAGAATCCGGTAAAGCGTCTTGAAGCGGGTGTAGTCTTCCCAGCAATTAACGTACTGATGGGTAAAATCAAATGTGTTCTCACGTAGCCGTTCGACCGTGTACTGAGCGATGCAGGTCTTCCCCGTTCCAGACGGACCATAGAGAAAAGATGTCTCAGCATGATTGCCTTCCATCACCGGCCGTAGCGTGTCTGAGAGGTGGCCGACTTCAGCGGAGCGGTGCTTCACCTCTTGAGGAATGAATTCAGGTTGTAACACCCGTGCATCCAGTATCATGTGACCGAAATGCGGCTGGAGAATATTAAACGGAAGTGTGTAATTTCCGAATTTCCGGCTCAGTTGAAGTCCTCAGTAGGTACTGTGTACTACTCCCGTTGCGGTCAATACACACTTCAACGAATGTCCGTCTAGAGCCATTCGCCAGAAAGATTTTACCTTGAACATACATATATCAGTCTATGAGCACCTCCACGCAAAGTCGTCGTCCGTTGGCAATAGCCGGCCTGACCTACTTCGGATCTGTTCTAATAGTCGGGCTTCCGTTGATGTATGCTGTGTATGTATTTTTCGTAGATACCGCTATTCTGTTTAATCTCAATCTAGGTGCTGCCTTCCTGTGGCAAATACTCCTACTGGCAGCAGCCTTCTTGATCGGTATCTCAGTCTCCGGAAAAGTCGCAGAACGCGTACTCAAGAAGTTGTCCTAAACAGTTGGCTCTGCTGAACCGCTTGGAGATTGATGTATACCATTCCGGTCGCGGTCAATACAGGGGACTCACGAATCGCTCAGTACAGGTCAACTAGCTACCATCGTCTTCAGATTCTAATTCTATACTTCACCGGACTCTTTAGCAAAGCACTTATATTGATGGAATGACTTGACTCCAATATGGAAAGAAGACATTACATAATGTCTGCCATCACAGACACATTTGACAGGAGCGCTATTCAAGAAGTAAATTCAAAACAAGATACATTAGTGATCCTATGAGTGAGCTCCCCTCGAATCTTAAGCGGCAGAAGCGTGTTGGATACGGATTGCTAGCAGGCGCAGTTGCGATTCTAATTGGTAGTATCGCAGTATTCCAATATTATGACTTCCCGCCAATCAGTTATATCGGGCCTCTAGTACCATTTGTTATCGTTGTGTTCTTCGGTTATAGGGCTGTCTCTGCCAGTTATAACCGGAAGGCGTTAGGTGATGAGCGGACAGCTGAACTACTCACAAAAGCCGGCACTAATGCTTTCTGGTGGTTAATCGGTATGCTGCTAATTGACAGCACATTCACCATCTTCCCAGACGAAGCTAACAACTTATACATATTTGTTGGATTGGCAGTATACGCCTTGTACTACGTATATTACAGATACATCGAATAGTATGAAGAACGAATTGAAAGTCTATCGGGCGAAGCACGACCTAACCCAAGAGGACCTTGCGAAAGAGATCGGGGTTACTCGACAGACGATTAACGCACTTGAAGCAGAAAGATATGATCCATCTCTTGAACTCGCATTCCAACTCGCACTATATTTTGATTGTTCGATAGAAGACATTTTTTCCTACGATGGTGCTTAAACTGCTCATTATGCATTCTTCAGCGATCGGCTGTTTCACCACACTTTATGTCTGAAGAATAGGATTTCAACAGAGCCAGATATTCTGATTTGGTTGCGGTCAATACAGAAGATTAGTGGATCACGGTACTACACTCCTAACTTGTCATTTCCATATGTTCGACGGAGCACAGCAAATATAGCGAGTATAAATACAGCACCTAGTATGAATCCTAATTGACCTGCGTAGGGAATATCAAATGCTAAAAATCGCGTCCCGGTGATTTGTCCTGAACGGATCATTATTATACCCAAACCTACAATTAGGATAGCTTGCAGAATGAAATCAGAGACCGTCGATCTGTTCACCATACTATGATTTAGTTCCGAACTGGTGTATATTTTACGCCAGTTGGCTCTGTTGAAATCCTCAGAGAGTTACATGTTTGGCTTGTAATTCGACGAGATGAATGCCCTCCCGAAGTCGCAGATTCTCCGGTTTACTGAGAAGGCGATCCATCTGGCGCGTCGAGCGGTCTCTCGATACTCCTCAAAATTTTCCAAACACCGCTACACACTTCCCCAGCACGTTGTTCTACTGTGTCTCAAAGTTCGGAAGAACACGACCTACCGTGGCTTGCTTGACGAGTTAATCGAGATGCCACGCATCCGTCGCGCTCTTGGATTAGCTGAACTACCTGCGCCATCAACACTCTGTAAGGCGTTCAATCGGCTTGATATGGCTGTGTGGCGTGTCCTACTGACTCTCTCAGCGTCGCTCCTTCCGAAGAGTGGCGTCGTTGGAGTTGATGCGTCAGGGTTCGACCGCAGTCACGCCTCGAAACACTACACGAAACGAGCTGAACTCACGATTCAACAGCTCAAAGTGACGCTCTTGGTTGATACGAAGGTGAACGCAATCCTCGATCTCCACGTGACGACGACACGAAAACACGATAGCCAGATTGCTCCGTCGTTGATCAAGCGCAACCCCGAGGACATCGACATTCTTCTCGGTGACAAAGGCTACGACGACCAGAAAATCAGACGACTTGCCCGGCAACACGAGGTTCGGCCACTGATTAAGCATCGTGAGTTCACGTCACTCCACAAGGCATGGAACGCACGCTTAGATGCTGATCTCTACGGACAACGGAGTCAATCCGAGACTGTGAACTCAACACTCAAGCGAAAGTATGGTGCGTTTGTCCGGTCACGGCGGTGGTGGAAGCAGTTCCGTGAACTCACCATCGCCTGTCTCATTCATAATGTAGATCGATCACTCTGAGCGGTCAATACAGTTCATACGTCAATGTTGAAACTGACAGCAACAGATCCGTCTCCGATCAAGCCCCAGAAAACGAATCGATACCGACCCGAAACGAGATTAGGACACACCTCAAGGGGAATTGTATCATTACTTGCGGAGATGATTCCCTCTTCAGTCAATTCGAGCTCCCATGTGAAGCCACCATTGACAAGTTC
>NZ_JBQVRO020000012.1:0-99668 GCF_052439115.2 Halorubrum sp. FL23 | reverse complement strand
CCCTTCCTCTGACGTATCAACTGCTACTTCGTTGCGTCGAGTGTTGGCTTGGTTCTAAATGATCTTGCGACGCGACCAATTTTTTAATGACCCAGAATCCAAGGATTCTGTTCATCGTTGATGACTTGGAGTACTGGGATACAGCTGTCATACCTCAAAACGACGAGGAAATTCCCCTTAGCGATATTTTTCATGGCAGTCTAGAACACGAAGGGGCAGACTGGTTCTCGAGTCGGCTCAACGTGAGCTCGTAGTATCTATACATTCTTCTCGCAAGCGTTCAAACTTATCTATCTGATTCTCTTTCCCTTATTCTTCGCTCTTCCATTTGGATTTCTGCTTCCCAATCTCGCCAGTATTCTCCTTCTTCAATCAAATTCTCTTGTTTTTCTAGTCCTTTTGCATCTGATAGCAGGTATACCAATTCGTTTGTAATGCCGTCTGTTTCAGCTATTATTTCTTCTAACTCTTCTCGCAACTCCTCTGCCTTGGTATTCACCCCTCTTTGTTCATCCTCAAATTCCCGATAACGGTCGTCTGGCGAGGTAATAGTATATTCAATTGATTGTCTTATTATTCGAATAATAGTTTCTCGTGCATCCAATTCGCCTTCTACTTCTCTGTACCGCTCTCCTTGATCTGTTAGCCAATTTGCCCAATCATCTGCCTTGTTCCTGAGTTCCCGAAGTCGGTCTACTGGTGGGTTTTTGTCGTAATCGTGGTCTACCTCGTTGCTGATCGTGTTAATCTGGTATGGTAGACCGGAGAATTCTGAAGGAACAGAAAAATTATCTATGGCTTCAAAACGTGTTTTGACCTTGTTCCACTGTTTCTTTGGCCCGTCCTTTCGAAGTTCAGGGTCAAAATGTAGGTATTCTTGTCCGACCTTGCTTAGTTTTGTTCCGTAAAAATCCCGAAGTGCATAAGTTGCAAGTCTCCGTTGGGGCATATTCTCTAAATCAAAACTATCGAATTGTTTAAGTATTTCATCCGGCGGTTGTCGCTCAGACATAATATACCTATGTAACTCCTCAGTTTAGTCTCTGTTGAAGTTATCTACAGATGATATATTCTAGTACTATTGTGCCAATACTTCGTACCCTGTCTTAGTGTAGAGGACTCGGCTTTCTGTGTGACATCTCGCAATACCTTTCGCGAGTCTCTCTAATATCATTGTATACTAACTCGATCAACGATCGATTAGATATAGAAGAGCAGCTAGTGTCGATATACTGAGAATCCTCAGTTTGAATCATAAGGCGTTTTAAATAAAAACGACCAATACCATTCGGACCCCACTGCGACCGGTTTAGAGAGGATAGTGGCACCATTAGAAATTGATATGATGACCGTTGTGAATTACATTTGACCAACTAAGTCGCGAATGAGTTGCTCGATCCCGTTATTAGTCCGAATGTTCCAACTGACCATCTCTCGCGAGTGGAAGTTGACTATTGCACTCGCTTTGATGGGGTTGGCCACCATGTCGTACACACGGTTCAACATCAACTGAGAGTACTAGGAGATGGGGGTCTAGCACGTTCCAGACGACCCAGTTGAAGCCGTCACTGTTATTCGGGAAGGAACAGTCCCTTTCGGCGCGTTCCGCTTCAGATCAAGCACATGCGCCTGTAAGCGCTCCGTGCTGTCGTCGAACTGGTAACCGTACTCGACGTCGTCGTTGAGGTCGATGTCACCGTGACTTCGTAGTGTTTGGCGAATTTTTGAGCTTAAAATGAGAATACTGTAACGAACGCATGGAAGCCTCGCGCACGCGCGAGGCAGAGCTAGTTCCATCAAGCCTCTCAACGAACTATCTGAAAAGCGGATAGCTCAATCGAGAATAACACTGCGTCTATTAACTGATCTCAATGGTTGCATCCCAGTGGACAGCAGAGAGAACACGGTGGGGTTCTCTACTATTACATAGTCAGTCAGGCTCCACTCATCCACTTCTTGTTATAGATACAACACAGTATCAGATAGATCGCAACCAATCAACCCTATCTCGATCTTGAGGAACATCTCACTGGGGCTCAATTTCTAACAGCTTCTCACGGAGCTGTTCATTGTACTCGTTTCCATTTTTGCCGTGATGGACTCGATAGTGACAGTTAGGACAGAGGGCAATAACCGTTGAGGGCATATCTGAGCCTCCGTCGCTAAGTTCGTGAACATGGTGTGCATGGAAGTATGGGTCACCCGTTTTGCTAACAAATGGTGCTGATTCTTTGCACCCCTCACAAGACCCACCTGCTCTGGCTTTCACGTAGTCACGTACTGCACTTGAACGAGTATACTCAGTTGCATCTGAACGTGCTACAGATGTATCCTCAGAAATCTCCTCAACTGCTGCCTCTTTTGCTTGGTTTCGCAATTGCTCAAGACTAGGATCCTCATCTGGAGAGGCTGTTTTGGATGGATCTTGGCCTGTAGAATTTGTTGTCTTATCAGTTCCCTCTGATGGATCTGTATTCTCTGATTTGGTGGATTCGTCCGTATCTTTGGTACTCGGATTTGTTGATTTCTCGCTTTTTTCCTCTCCCTCAAGATTGGTGTCTTCTTCGTCTCTTCGTTGTTCTGGAACTAAATCGTCCATGGTGAATGGACCTGAATCCACTCCGATTTCTAATTCAATGTAATCCGGTATCTCATGATCGAGAAAATCAATTGGCTGGCCTGCGGGTTCTATCTCCATCAGGCGCCCATAATAGGTTTGCCTACCAACAGTTCGTCGGGGCAATTGAATTGGTCCAACATACTCCATTCCCTTTTCAATCGCTCCTTGTTTGAATTTGCCAATCCAAGTTTCAGCAGCCTTGTGAGAGTTTCCAACAATACCGATATATATAGTCGACATATAAGTTACTAGTACCTCTACCTGCCAATGACTTAGTCTCCCGCATGTCTGAATTACACTTATTGAGCCTTGTTCAGACGTGGTGTGAATCGGACGAACCGGTCGCTATCGGAAAACAAAATCGAACGGAGAGGCTCTCACAGGCTGATCCTGTTCAGCCGACACAGACACCAGCCACTGTTATCGGGGGCGTCTAAACAAGGCCCAGTTATTGTAGACCTGCCGTGTAGATCTCGATGTGATGAAGGCGGTTACCTCGTCACATAACGACCAGAGAACGTGCTACCGTTCGTTTTGATTGCTTTCTGGATGGTAACATTTCCATAGGTTCGCCCATCCGAGTAGTGGACTACATCCCATTTAGACCGGATCCGGCTCGAATGTCGAAAGCATTTATCTATCAATTGTGCGTCCTCCTTACACCAAAATGCGAGGTCCGAGGCGAAGCCAAGATCAGCCTCTGACGGAGACGCGAGTCCACCACTAGAATTGGGTGTCGAATCCCATCGATCAAGAGTCCGTTGCGCCTGTTGGGAGCCGGTCTTTGCGTACTCTTCTAGTGTACGTCGGACATCCTCGACGCTGAGACCTGTTGACACGCTAAAGGCCGACTGGGACTCGGTGATCGAAATGACCTCCTCAGAGCCTACATGACTTGTCTGTTCAGGTAGATATTTATCCTGGAGCTTGGCTATGACGCTTCCAGCATCTCTTCGAACGGACCGTTTACTGGTGAACCCTCCGCTGGGATTGTAGAGATCACCCGTCAGTACGACGTACTGATCTCGATCGAACATCTCGATCTTACCGATGTCGTCAAGCAGTTCGGATTCACTTCGTTCAGGGGGATGCGTCCCTTCGGTTACTAGATGTAGGCCCTCACCGGACCGGCTCCACTCCGTGTAGGTATTCAGCTGCCGGACAACCTCGGTAGCCTCCTGCGAGATCGCCGTTGAGTCCTCAGGAACGACGTCGTCAAGATCAACAACGACAAACGGGTCGTCTGCCCGGAGTACGTATGCCAGCTCTCCAGCATACTGTTTTATTCCTCTCAGGGCGGTGTTTAGCACCAACTGATTCTCGGGTTTCTCCCAGCCACTGACCGGTCGTTTTGGAGCCTTATCTCTCGTGACGATCCACTGGTCTCGCTCCTGAAGGGGTTCAGGGACAGCCCCCACACCGTGTTCTCTCGGCGGTATCGGTCGCTTCATTAGTTATTCTCCCAGTCTTCATTATACACGTAGCTGATCAGATCCTCTACCTTTTGTCGGTCAAACTTAGGGAGGACCTCTACAGCTTGGTCTGCCACCCAACAGTCTTTAGCTGCTTCTGGGCACTCACATAGCTCCATTAGGGCGAACCCCACACAGGCGCCGTCGGCGCCACTGTAGTGGCGACTGAATCCCTGTAGATCGCGTTGGAGTACGTTGCGAATAGCCGTGTGGCGCTCCCAATCAGGCACTTCAGACTGCTGAAGTATAGTATCGCAGCGCTTCCACGTCGAATCATCTCGGACCGCATGCTTGTTGCGTGAGTTCTCATACGTTTGCCTGCGACCCATCTGATAGCTCCACATCTTGTCGAAGTCAGTGGGATTAGAGCTATCCGCATCGTTTGATCGAAATGTGGTTCGGGCCGAGCTCCCGGTTATCCCAGCAGTGTCCGTTTTTTCATCCCATTTCTCTCCCGTGTAGATTAGATCTGCACGCTCGTAGATGCGTTTCTTCTCCCACTCTTGTGGGGCAGATACATCTCTGTGGTAGCTAGTGATGTATTCGCCTTTGTCGGCTGGAGCGGGAAAGTTAGTTTCCGGTACTCGTTGCGGTACGGTAGTTTCTTTTGTCATTGTGCCACACGACCGCCTGCCAATACTGGTCGAACTCGGGATGAGACCGAATTGGTCCCATCTAGAATCAAGCCTTCAGCCCTTGTGAGAGCGTAGGCTAGACTTTTAGGAGCGAGCGAGCACAGTTGATTGAGCAGTGCGATCAGTGCGACAGTACCCGGAACGAATTACTGACGGATCGGGTATCAGCTTCAATTGAACAATAAGCCGGCTTTGGCTAAACTGTTTCCCATTTGGTGCTAGCGTAATGTTGGTAGCATCAATTTTTTTAAATGAGTGCGAATGGGAATCCCTCCACAGCGGGGGTAATCCTTCCAAAAATATCTGAGTAGCTCAGGGTCAGGATCTGCCGATTGAGCTGTCTCGCCGGAGGTGGGGATCTTGTACACAGAAATGAGTTAGAGTCAAGTTCTAATTCATCTTCTTTTCCGTTGTCACCGTGTAGATCAAGCGACATCTCGACAACCAATCCCAGATCGCTATTTATTATGCAGACTCTGTGCGACTCACTAGGACCTGGTAATTATTATGATATGACGTCCTGAATATGAGTTTGCTGTTATTTTTGCGATAGAGTACTCCAAACCCTAGGTCCCTCATTGTCTTGCAAAATTGGTCACGAACCTCAATGAGGTGGTGGTTAAGACTATATTCACAGCATTCGCACTGGTCTTGTATCCAGTTTGAGGGCCTAGTAAGCAGAAATGGGCAGGTGAATAAGACTCTGTGCCTGCCTTTCGGCATTGCGTGCCGGTATTTATTTGGATCACCTTTTGCGATACTCTTAGAAAATGAAACGTTGGTATCGCGGTAGCGGTATAAAAACAATTGAGAGATTTCATCTTGGATACTCTTTATACCAGTATCACCAAAGCTGGTCAGGTCTTTGTCAAGGCATCTGTAAGCATCTCCAAGCTTACACTCTATAAAAAACGGATTTGATAGTTCTGTGTCATCATCAATCGGCATATCATGGCGTAGTGTAATGTCTGGACGACATTTGTGCCCGCTAGAATGTTCTGCGTCAATCGTGTACCGTTCTGTGATACCCAATGGATGGTACGAACCCTGTGTGAAACTCAACTCATCTAGTTGCTCTGTCAATTGCTTGCTAAAATCTGTTTCTTTATCAAACACATCGGGCATCTCCTCACGGATTAACCACCAATTGTCCATTACGGACGTAGATTGGCAGAATTATTATTAGCTTTTCCCTGTTATTCCTATGTGCACATAAAACGTAAGAAATACTTGTGGAAACGAGCAGTAGCACTATTCTTAGACGGGATCTAAGGCGTGATCTCGACTGAATAGTGATTGTCTTGACGGAAGTGTAGACCCAGCTGTACTGTAACTAATGTTGAGAACTACTATTTCTGATGAAATACAGAGCAAAACGTGGTGGTCAATCTATCGCTGATAGTACTCACTAGACAGCTGGCTTTTGAAGCTTGTATCTACGATGTGCATAGTATAGAGTGGAAGGAGGCATCAAGGTAGGTCCAAACAAAGTATTAGTCTGATATCAGTGTGAAGTTCTCTCTGCAAAGGAGGCAACCGTTCGTTGCTTAGCTTAGTCCTGTTCCAAATGACCGTTGACTGGTCTGTATCGACTAGCTTGGGTGTGTTGTTCTCTGTTGAGAGGAAGTAGATGAGTCGTGTATGATAGGCTGTTGTGTCTACGACTGTCTGCCTCTACGACTGAGCATGTCGCATACGATTGGTAGTCTTGGATGAACCTCCCATCCGTGTTCTCTCTGCGGTCGTGGTATTACACCAGAAAATTTGCAAAGAGTTCGCCTAGATCGTCGTTTCATCAACAGATAGAGTCCAATTGAGTCCCTCCTCATACGGCTCACAGAGGGTGACAGCGTTCGCACGTTAGCGTTCGACGTCGTCGTCGGAGACAGTGGTGTCGAACTCGTCAAAGTCAAACTCCGTCTGGGATTTCTGTGCGGACATGGCAAAGGCGTTACCCCCGAACTAAATCAAAGTGTCTCTGTCGGAGCGTCCGGTATTGAGCGATTCTCAAAGAGCCACACAAGTATACTAACTGTTCTACAACACCCTAGCTACGATGTGCATAGTATAGAGTGGAGGGAGTCGCAAGGTAGGTCCGAACATTGTCCATCTCAGTATCAGTGTGAATTCCTCTCTAAGAAATGAATGATCGGTGGTTGCTTAGCTTGATACTGTTAGAGATGAACGTTGATTAGTCGAAGTTTATGTAGTTGTAGTGCGCTGTTCTTTGTCGGGTAGGACTGTCTGAGTTGTATCTGACTGACTGTATCGTGTACAGCTAGTTGTGTTATATCCGAGTGGTCGTGTTAGATGAACCCCCACCGTGTTGTCTCTGCTGTCAGTGCTGTCCAACGAGAACAAAAATATCTGGTTCTACTAAAGACTAGATGTTATCTAAGTGCTCCCTCCTCAGATTCATCTGTTCCTCCAAGCTAGTTTGGTCGTAGTGCTTTTCCAGTACACCACCACTCACATTTGCCCGTTCAGAAACGACTGGACGAGGGACTTCTGATCGTAGATGGTGGGTGATAGATCCTCTCCGAAGTGCATGGGGACTCACTGCGTCTTCACACTGGTGCACTTCATCATACGGATGATCCTCAACCTCGCATTGACACTCCTCTCCGACGAACTGTGGTCTAGTCACCCAGTATGAGTTCTTCCGAATATTACTTCTGCTAATTCGTCCGTACCTAGTGGCCAGTAGTGGTGTCTGACCGTGTTCATCTTCCGTATCTGGATGTTGATCCTCTATCCAGTCAGTGAGGATCCGTCCTGTCTCATCAGAGATTGCGATGAACCTCTCTCCAGAGGATTTGTTCTTCAGTGGTGTTCCATACTCTGGTCGATGTCTGACTTCGATGTATCCGTCGTCACTATCGACATCATCTACGTTGATGCTGCGCACAGTCCCGGTTCTCACTCCCGTTTTCCAGAGCAACAGGATGAGCACGTGCCGAAGGCTCGCATACTCATATTTAGCAAGCTTAGACAGAATCTGTTCTGCGTGATCGTTATCAATGTGTACTGATCGTGCGTTTTCGCCCTCATCGAGCTCTGGAACATCAACCGTTTCCTTGAGTCCCATCTCAACGGCGTCGATCTGGGCGCAGAAATCGAGGAAGGCTCTGAGGGTAGACATCTGTGTCCGAACAGACACGCGATTGAGGTCGCCCTCTTCTGTTCTCCAGAGGCGGTACTCATGGAGACGTCGTCCAGTGAGCTCGTTGAGATTGGTGATATCCCGCTCTTCACACCATTGGAGTAGGTGTTTGAGCCGAAGTCGGTGTGCGTTGAGAGTCGAGTCTGCACAGTCGTCTGCTCGGTGTTTGAGATACAGTTGTACGCCTCGTTCAGGTTCAAGAGGTTCAAGTTCGGGCATGGCTCGTGTGCGATGCCAACCGTGGGGGCGCACAGAGTACCTCGTCCGGGAGGAGCCGATCTCGCTTAATCCGTCGGTCGCGTGGTTACTGTGCCTGTCTGTGCGCGGTAGCACAGACGGCAGAGAGTTCTGTGTAAGCGTCCGGGAACCGCTGTACCCCGACGCCTTACGCAGGACGTATTCGCGCCCGGCCCGCTTCGTTAATAAACGGTAGAGGTATCTTACTTACGTTTTTCGGCCGATTAGCGGTTAGTCCGGAGGTGGCGTCATGAGCGTCGATCGCCGGACCGATCTGGAGGTCGACCTCGACGACAACTGCGCGGTCGCGACCGTCGTAGAGAAGCGGACGATCGAAGTCGGCGACCTGTTCAACGACGACGGCGAACTGCGGCTCTGGAACGTTTTGCGAGATACAGAGGGTATGTCGGTCAGAGTCGCTGGACTCTATCACCGGAGGTGGATGTTTACCGAACCTGTGGAAATTATGCCGCTAGCAGATTTTCGCTCGGGCGGGTGCGCGGACATACCGCCACGGGATTGGCGGTCGTGATGGTGAGCAGGAAGCGGTTAGTGCGTGGGGTCGGAAATCATTCCAATGGATAAAGACCGCAGGGAAGCAAATGCGGAGATGGAAAAGTTAGCATCTCGGGTGCGGGGAGACTCAGTCACCGCAACTGATCCGAGATAGTCTGCGTCATCGACGAGAAATTCCACGTTATTGAGCTGGTATCGCCGGTGTAGCTCGGTCAGAAACCATCGCGTTGTCTGTTTATTTGCGGTCGGATAGAGGCTCACGTGGAGGATTTCGTTCGTCTGTGGATCAACCGCGCCGTACAGCCAGAATTTCTGGCCGTGGAGGCGGATCATCTTTTCGTCAACCGCGAGTTGATCCTCGGAGACGGTCGAGATCGGCTGTAGATCTGCTTTCTGAACCCAGTTATGGATAGCGACGTGACGCCGATCGATCCCAAAACTCTCGAGATGTTTACTTACCTCACGCAGTGACATGCCGGCCAAATGACAGCGGATCCCTACTTCAATCCCCCAGCGCGGAGTTCGATCTCGCTCCACAAACGACAAGTCGATCCACGCGATACGTTCGCTGAGGCGGTCGAATTCTGCCATAGACACTCAGAACTCGTCCGCCTCATCCGCTAACTTAACGCGACGGAATCGTGGCGGGAAAAAGATATATTTCAACCAGTGTTTCGTTCGTGTATGGATTTCCCGCTCTCCCGCCGTCGAATGCTCCACCTCTGTAGTGTGACGAGCATCGCGGCGCTCTCGGGCTGTGTCGCTGACCCGGGAGACAACGGTGGTCTATTAGAGATTCTTCGCGCAGATGCACCAGACGGGGCAACGGTGACGCCGTCGAGTGATGAACGACTTCGCTCCGTCGAGCCGATTCAAACCGCGCTTAGCCGTGCAGCGGAGCGTTCGGTCGCCGACCAGCGCGTGGACAGTTCGGAGTTTTCAGACGTCAGAGCGGCGCTCTCTCCGCTACCCTACTACGAACGCAGTGACCCGCAGAACGACAGCTCCCTTCCCTCTGGAATATACCTCCGTCACAACGACTCGACGTATGTCGCCTCACTGTGGCCCTACTGTACTGATTCGATTCTCGGAAGCGCAGAGAGTGAGGAAGGAAACTACGGCCGGGGGGGATGTTTAAATCCCGAGGAGCGTCCCGGCGACTCGTTAAATGGGTCTACATGACCATCGCTTCCCGAGTTCTACAAGCTACGGACTCGCTGAACAAACGTGAACGAACCGCTACGTTAGGACGCTTGTCGTGTTAGAACCATGGTCTGTATTGACCCAAACCGGGTCAGAAAAATCACTTGCTGAGGGGTTCAACAGAGCCGAAAATATATATTCCTCTACTATATTCCCAAAATATGTCAGATACATTCCCGGCCGGAGCAGTCCCCTTATCAATGCTTGCTGGGATATTGTGGGTTGTCCAACCGGCAGCGTTATTCCCGCTATTCGAGCCCCTTCTTGGTGATGCCTCGCTCGGTATTGGATTTATCTTTGCCGTCATCTTCGGTCACGGAGGCAGAAATTTTCTTCTCCTGGTCCTCATAATTAGCATCTTCTGGATGGTCTTTCGGGATCCTCGGTCGCTGTGGGAATTTGATCGACCTATACAGGTCGCTGCCGTCGCCGGCGTCGTATTCTTACTTCTACTCTCGCCCGTCAGCGACGTCTTCTCCAATTTCCTACCACGAGGTGACATTCCCTTAGTATTCCGTTCGATACGCATCGCTGGCTCGATCTGCGCCGCTGTTCTTATTGGAAGCGTTCTGGTCAGCAAGTTACGCTCCGTCCGTTCCCGATCCACGTCGGCTTAGCAAGCGGATCGCAGATTCATTTGAGATCGTACGTATGGCTTGTACTAAGTGATTTGAGAGTTCTGTACTGGGCGATCACCATCTTGGTAAACCGTGCTCGATCGGTTGCGACATTCGTGCGCTGTATTCAGCAGCGCCGTCGCTAAGTACTTGAACTCTGTCAGTGCCGGCGTGGCCGATACGGAGGATGTAGTCAGCATTCGAACAGTGTTATTTTCTCCAAATATGCTCTGAACTAGCTGATAGAATCCATCTGCGTATCTAGCTCTCGAAGAGAAAGCATCTTGCTCGCGCGAGGGCGAGACTCGTAGTAATGTATCTCGTTACGTTTCGCCTTGACCCGGGGGAGTATGACGAGGAGTTTCACGAGCTGAATGACGCGATACAGGCGGCTGCTGAGGACACGGACGGTTATCGCGGCAAGCGAACATGGAATGCTCCAGAGAGTGAGGAGGTTCTCGTCGCGTACTACTGGGAGTCCTTAGACGCGCTTGAGACGTTTGGCGCATATTCAGAGCACAAAGAGGCGAAACAGCGGTGGACAGAGTGGTACGATGCCTACGAGGTCACCGTCACGGAAGTCATCGAATCGTATGGAAGTGGATTTGGGAACGACGCAGACCCACCTGCGTAATGTAATTCTGTACTGACCGATTCATGAGTCCTCTGTACTGAGCGATTGAGGGTGCGAAGATATCAATTGAGAAGATTTTCAACAAAGCCCAAAAGCTCTGTGCTGGACGCATTCTCTGTATCTCGCACGGTGCTACTGATGGATGGGAGTGTTCTGGCTTTTGTCCTCAATTAAGTTAATTGGCAGTTAACGGCCATCGGAGCTGAATTTCTGTTCGGTACCGCAACCCAATCACGTCGGTGTGAGACGATTGCGAGCGAGACGCGGGCTGTTTCGGCTGAGTAGCGACGAACCACCGCTAACGACTTCTAGGACAAGTTGTCACTCAACAGGCGAATACCGGCCCGATCACGCCGGTCGACCCGTGGGCTCTGCCGTCTTTTATGCGACCTTGTTAGAGAACTTCCATGGGCCTAGAGGCGACCGGCAAGCCGGACCGGTACAAAGTGTGGCTCCGTGACAACGACGAATGGACGCTTGAACGGGCGAAGGTCGAAGGGGGCGAGAAGGATCTCCAAGGTCTCGGTGAGGAAGCTGCGCAGTAGGGACAGCGAGGCAATTCTACAGAAAACCGTGTGGGAACAGGGTGAGAGGAGCACGGTCGACTCGAACTTGAAGACGATCTGTAGTCGAATACGGTTCGCGTGCAGGTGACAAGTCCTGACTCGGTCGTGGTCAATACAGACCAAGCAGGCATCGCTCTGTATAGGCGAAGGACTGCTCAGGGGCCATCAGCGTTCTTCAACAATCGTAGCAGTAGACACAGAGTCAATATCATTGCGACGACGAACGTAATTCCGATAATAATAGTCCCTGTGCCGACCATACCTGTTCTCAAGTGTATAGCTCCAAGAAGACACTGGCTCGAAGTACCTCTTTTCGGATTCAATCAGTTCGCACTCTTCGTCGACCGGCTGTTTCAGACATTAATGTGTCTGAAGAAGAGGGTTTCAAGAGGGCCGTCTATTTGGGCCTGCTAAGTAGTGCTGAGAATCAAAACAGTACCAAAAGCAGGTATACTTCAACAGGGCAAAACGAGTTTGGGATTCTCTGTATTGAATCCCAAACTCGCACACTAACTAGACGACAGAACGCGTTTACGACCACATTGACCGGGTCTAACCAGAACGGTCTCAACGTCTCTACACCGTTCAGGTTCTGTTTTCGATCAGATCGCGGCGAACCGCGTCGCTGGCGGAACTCGCACTCGCGCGTGCGCCAGCCCCCCACCCCTCCCGCGGGATGGAGGGCGTGAACCTAGATATTTTGAACGCACGTGGATCCGCCGACCTGGAACGCCGGTACCGATAAAGTTGGACACGAATCGATTGCGTGAACAAATCATCGACAGACATTATCACTCATGTTAATAATAGAAATGATTATGTGATCGAGTGAACATAACGGGGAGACATGATCAGGCGGACATATCTCAGTGCGGTGGTAGGCGTGGTGACAGCCACAACACTCTCAGGATGTACACAGGGGGACGCAGTGCTGCACGAGACGCAGCTCTCGGCTACTTCACCGACAAAGGAGTGGGAAGTAGAATTAGAAGAGGGCAATCGAATGCGGCTCGAGGTTGAATCAACAGACGACGGTCCCGGCAGCATCGGTGGATACGTTCACCATGCTGACACAGGCGAAGAAATCGCGAGTACAAGCGACAGTCAAACGGACGAAACCTTCGAAGTGCCAACCACAGGGACATACATCGTTTCAGTCGATCCGAGAGGGGTCACGGGAGAAATCATACTCCGTGATCTGGACTGAGTCGGAAGACATTCTTTGATACCTCTGAGACTGCTTCTACCGTCATAGTGCTGACTGCACCCCCTGTATTCAGCACATGCTCAGTAAACTATCAGGGGGTGTTTCAACAGGGCACGCTCGACTGAAGCGGCGCCGCGGGACCAGTTCTGATCGGCGGTCGAGTATGTATACTTCCACTTTCAGTCCGGGTTCTGAGTACACTTTTGAAGCATATCTGTGTCGATCGGTGTATGATGAAGGCGCAGGAACTCGTTCGCAATGCCGATGGCACGATTCCCGATCCGGTCCTCACACTCACCCTCAAACCCGAGACATCTTCGCGGTCGGGATGGCAGTCACACCGGACCGCCTCTGAACTGATGTTGTACTCACGGATGATGTTCGGGCATAGCGAACTAAAATTCAGTTCGTGCACACCCTCGTGAACGCCGAAATCCGACCCGAACGTGAACCCACACTGGTCAGCCGCGTCCAACTGCGCGGCAGTCTTGAACCGTTCCGTTCGCCATGACCGCCACGTCATCACAAACGCGATCTTGCGATCGTAGGTGGAGAAGACTCCGTGGAAACGACTGTCGAAGCGGCCATCGGGCCGCATCCCCGTAGATTATTTTTGCAGAGCCTTCTATGAATTCAAATCGTGCCCGACCCCCTCTCT
Source organism: Halorubrum sp. FL23 (assembly GCF_052439115.2). Lineage (NCBI taxonomy): Archaea > Methanobacteriati > Methanobacteriota > Halobacteria > Halobacteriales > Haloferacaceae > Halorubrum > Halorubrum sp. FL23. The sequence goes on along the minus strand of NZ_JBQVRO020000012.1, from coordinate 86,140 downwards.
GTTGACCCCACGCCCGATAGCGGCCGCTCGCTGCAGCGTTCTACGCGAAGTCCGACCCGAACGCGGCGCCGTGCGCCCTCAACGCTGACACCGTGGATCACCCCGATCCGCTGCGGTGTTTAAAACTGATAATTCGCGCTATACCTTTTTATCCACCTCCGGGTTCAAAATCCGTATGCAGCCTCGTGGAGAGTCAGTTCTGACGGTCGTTCACCTCGGCTCCGGCGCGGATCTGGTGCGCGAAGCGGCTGCGGAGTCGACGGTCGTCGCCGGGGCCGACCGCGTCCTGTCCGTCGGAGAGCAGCTGCCCGAAACGCCTCCACAGGATCCGGGGGACGTGCGACTGATCGTCTGTGGGCTGACGGGGTCGTTGGGCGTCGACGCCCTCGTCGGACTCCGCGAGGCGTTTCCGAACACGCCGTCGCTCGCGCTCCTCTCCGACGACGACGCGCTCGACGACGCGCTCGACGCCGGGGCAACGGACGTGTTGGTTTGCGGCGGCGACGCCGACCGATCGGCGCTGCTCGCTCGGCGGATGGACACGGTCGCCACCACGCCGGTCGAGGGGTCGCTCACCGCGAGATCGACCGAGCGCCTCCTCGACGCGATCGACGACTCGTTTTACACGCTCGACACGGACGGCACGCTTCGGCGCTGGAACAGTCGCTTCCGGGAGGTTACCGGCTACGACGACGAGGAGCTCGCCGAGATGCACGCGCTGGATTTCTTCGCGGGCGCCGACAAGGACCGGATCGCCGGAGCGATCGACACCGTGATCGAGAGCGGCAGCGCCGCGGTCGAGGTGGAACTGGTCGCGAAAGACGGGACGACGACCCCGATCGAGTACACCGGCGCGCTCGTGACCGACGCCGACGGGACGCCGCGAGGGATCGCCGGCATCGGGCGGAACGTGGCCGAGCGGCGCGAACGCGAGGACCGGCTGGTGCGTCTCCGACAGGCGGTCGAGACCGTGGTCGACAGCGCACCCCTGACGCTGTTCGAGGTCGACGCCGACGGCGCGATATCGACGGTTCGGGGAGAGACGCTTTCCCAGGGGCTCGGACGGCGAATCGCCCGCGGCGACTCCGTCACGGAGGCGTTCGCCGACCGGCCCCGGCTCCGGCGTGATATCGAGACCGCCCTCGGTGGCGAGGCGGTTCACGAACTCGTCGACATCGGCGATTCGACGCTCGAAACGTGGTTCCAGCCGGCGTTAGACGAGACCGGGACCGTCAGTCGGGTGATCTGTCTGGCGCTCGACGTGACCGAACGGGAAGCCCGGGCCGGCATGCTCGATCAGATCCAGGCGAACGCCGGCGAGGTGATCTGGCTGTCCACTCCCGGGAAGGGGTCGATGGACTTCATCACCGATTCCTACGAAACCGTCTGGGGGCGCGATCCCGAGACGCTCGTCGAGAGTCCCACGTCGTTCGTCGAGGCGATCCACCCCGACGACCGCGACAGAGTCGAGGCGGCGCTGGCCGAGCAGCGCGAGACCCCCGGCGCGTACGAGGAGACGTACCGCGTGGTCCGCCCGGACGGGGAGGTCCGATGGGTCCACGACCAGTCGGCCGGTGTCTACGAGGACGGAGAGCTGACGCGCATCGTCGGGATCGCGAGCGACATCACCGTTCGGAAACGGCGCGAACAGGAGCTGCGGCTGAAGAACCGCGTCGTCGAGACCGCACCCGTCGGGATCGCGATCCACGAGCGGGCCGGAGAGGCGGCCCCGATCACGTACGTCAACGATCGGTTCGAGTCGACCACGGGCTACGAGTGTGATACCGTCGCCGGCGAGGGGGTTTCGGTGCTCGCCGGGCCCGACACGGACACCGACCGCCTCCAGCCGATAGCGACGGCGATCGAGGCGGGCGAACGCCGCAGCGAGACCCTCGTTCTCTACCGGGCGGACGGGACGCCCTTCTGGGGCCGCGTCGACGTCGCACCCGTCGTCGACGCCGACGGGGCAGTGACCCACGCCGTCAGCTTCGTTCAGGACGTAACCGAGTCCAAAGAGCACGAACAGGAGATCGAGCGACATCTCGCGGAGTTCGGTGAAGTGCTCGCCGAGGACCTCGGCGTTCCGCTGCGGGAGGCGAAGCGACGCCTGGACGCCGCGGCCGACGGCGGGTCGGAAACGGAGCTCCGCCGGGCGGAACGGTCGGTGGAGACCGCCGTCTCGCTCGTCGAGGACCTCGCGACGGTCCACTCGTTCTCGGTCGAATCGCGGCAGCTCTCGGAATCGATGCGCGAATCGGCGCCCACGCCGACCAGTCACGATGAGTGAGGCGACGGGACCGCGATCCGGGGTCGCCCCCCGCCCCGCGGTGGGTGGGTGATCCCCGTGGAGCTGCCGGCGTCGGAGGTCGTCATCTGCGAGACGAACAAGACGAGGGCGGACCTCTACGGGCTCTGGCTCGACGACTACGCTCCGCGCCGGGCGCTGACGACCGCGCAGTTCGCCGAGGCGTTCGACGCCGGGGTCGCGGTCGTCGTGTGGGACGGGGCGTTCGGCGACGGCGAAGCCGAAGCGGTCCTTGACACGGTCCGGTCGGGGGCGTCCCACTGTCGCGTGCTCGGGATCCGAGAGCGATCGAACACGGGGCCTGCCCCGGCGTACGACCGGAATATCGAACGACCCGTGTTCGAGACGGAGCTGGCGGAGTGCGTCGAGACGCTGTTTCACCGGGCGAACTACCACCTGCTGCTCGATCAGTACTACCGGACCACGGTGTTGGTCTCGGCGTACGAGTGGCAGGGCAGCAGCGACGGACGCGACAACGAGCGGTACGAGCGCCTGCGAGATCGGGCAGCGCGGCTCGAGGGGTACCTGAACGGCCTTCGCCCGCGGATGAGCGACGAGGATGTCCGCGCCGTCGCGGACGGGATCACGGTCACCGATGTCGACGACACCGACGACGGACCGTCGATCGAGAGCAAGTACCGCCCGGACGAGTGTGCGCGGTGCGGCCGAGACTGGACCGGGGGGGCCGACGGCGAGGCGCCGACGGTGAAGCTGGCGGCGTACGTGTGGCGGTGTGACGACTGCGGTCACGTGGATATGCGCGTGGATCCGAATCACCGACACGTCACCTCGTTCAGACGCTGACCGGCGAGAGCCCGGCCGCTCGCGGGTCGCCGAATGAGCTCGTCGTGCACCGCGGCGTGAGTCCTTTATGCAGTCTGCCGACGACGGTGCCTGCATGTCGACTCTCGACGACGCGACGGCGCACGCGCTCGCGGAGCGTGGCGGCGAGCGCCCGCCCTCACCCCTCGGCGTCCTCGAGCCGCGCGCCGCACTCCGGGCAGACCTCGTCGGCGCGAGAGACCGCGAGGTCGCATTCCGAACAGAATCGACGGTCGCAGGCCGGGTCGCCCATACCCGTTCGTCCGCTCGGCCGCCTCATAACTCCGACGGAGGGGGAGCTCCCCACAATAGCACGCCGAGGCCCGCCTACCGCTTTCGCAGCGCGGCCCGGTAATGCGGTCCGTCCCCGGTCCCGCTGCGATCGATCGCGTCGACCTCCCACCTCGTTCCGAGCGCCGCTTCGCGGAGCCGGTCCGGGGAGAACAGCCTGAAGTGGAGCGTCGGGTCGGTCGTGCCGGCGTACGAGAACCACATGACGCGGTGCGCGAGCCCGGGCGTCGGATCCCCGCGGTATCCGAGGAGCGCCGTCGCCTCGGGGTGTGACGGATCGTAACAGTCGACCACGGCGGTCGCGTCGGGCGTCGTCACGAACGCGAGATCACCGAGAAACGCCGAGAGCCCGCCCATCGACCCGGCCAGTCCGATCTGCGTGCCGATCGCGAGCGCCGACGCGAACCGGTCGCGCTCGAACGCGTCTCGGAGGGCGAACATGTCGCCTTCGCGAGCGTCCTCGACGCCGCGGTCGCGCATCGTCTCCACGAGCGCCGGGCTGGTCTCGACGGCGACCGTCTCGAACCGCTCTTGCGCCCACAGCGCGTGGCGACCCGCCCCGGCACCGAGGTCGACGACCGGCCCCTCGAGCCGCGACGCTAACCACGATCCGGCGTCGCTCTCGGGGTCGAACGCGTCGAAGTAGAACGCCTCGATCGGATGCTCGCGCGTCTCCTCGCCGTCGCCCTGCCTGAGCGGGTCGGTCCGGTCGCCGCGGTGGTGATCGCGGACCGCGCGTCCGAAGGCATCGGTCATGCACCGATGGTGTCCGTCGGGCGTGAAAAGCTATCCGTGGGGGCGCCTCACATTCACATCCCCGCAGTTATCCACTCGACACCTCAGTCGTCGCTCTCGGCGGCCGACCCGCCGGTCGAGTCCGCGACTCGCTTCGTCTCGCTGTCCACGCTGATCCCCTCCCAGTCGTCGTCGGTGTGGAACCCCTCGCGTTCCTTCGCCCCGGGCGCGACCCGGATGAACTCGGCTCGGTCGCGGGCCTGCTCGATCGTGTGCCCGCCGCAGTACGAGAGCCCCGAGCGGATCCCCTGACAGAACTCCCCTGCGACCGTCGCGACCGGGCCCTTGTACGGCGTCAGCGCCTCGACGCCCTCGTCGGCGCCCACGTCGGCTCCCTTGTCGTCGCGCTCCTCCGCGGCGGCGGTCGTCGCCATCCCGCGCGAGCGCTTGTACCGCGTCCCGTCGACCTCGACGACCGCACCAGGCGCCTCCTCCGTCCCGGCGAAGAGGCTTCCGAGCATGACGGTGTCGGCGCCCGCCATCAGCGCCTTCACCGCGTCGCCGGAGGTGCGGATCCCGCCGTCGGCGCAGATCGTCACGTCAAGCTCCTCCGCCGCCGTCGCGCAGTCGTCGACCGCGGTCAGCTGTGGGACGCCGGCGCCGGCGACCTTCCGCGTGGTGCAGTGGGAGCCCGGACCGATCCCGACCTTCACGCAGTCGGCGCCGGCCGCCGCGAGGTCCTCGACGCCGGCGGGCGTGGCGACGTTCCCGGCGATCTGGTCCGTCTCCGGGAACTCGTCGTCGAGGCGCTCGACCGCGGCGACGGTCCGGTCCATGTGCCCGTGCGCGACGTCGACGACGAGGGCGTCCACGCCCGCGGCGACCAGTTTCGCGCTCCGGGCCACGTAGTCTTCGTCGATGCCGACCGCGGCGCCCACCTGCTCGCCCGCAGCGGCCACGTCTTCGACCTGCGCCGCCTGCTCGTCGGCGGTAAGGAAGCGGTGGAGCACGCCGAGGCCGCCGGCACGAGAGAGTTCGATCGCCAGTTCCGCCTCGGTGACGGTGTCCATCGCCGCCGAGACCAGCGGCGTCTCCAGTTCGACGCCCGGCGTGAGCCGGGTCGAGAGGTCCACCTCGCTCCGGCTGTCGACCGGCGACCGCTGCGGGACGAGCAGCACGTCGCCGTAGCTCAGTCCGGTTCGTAGATCGTTCATACCCTTAGCGAGGAGAGAGACGCTCACTGATAAATCTCTCGGCGCGCGGTGGACGAGGCGGCAGTCGTGGTCGGGCGGCAGTCGTGGTCGGTGGTCGGCAGTTCGGACCCACCGCGGCCCCTCTGTGACCCGAACCGCTCAGAACCCTTGCTCCGCCAGCGCGTCCTCCAGCGCCGCGAGGACGTACTCGACGTTCTTCGGGCGGGCGGAGTAGCCCATGCAGCCGATCCGCCAGATGTCGCCCTCGAGGTCGCCCAGTCCGGACGCGATCTCCAGGTCGTACTCTGCAATGAGGTGGTCGATGACGGCGCCGTCGTCGATCCCGTCGGGCACCCGCACCGCGTTCAGGCTCGGAAGCCAGTACTCGTCGGGAGCGTTCATCTCGAGGCCTAACTCCTGCAGGCCCGCCTTCAGATCGCCGGCGACCTCTCGATGGCGCGCCCACCGCGCTTCGATCCCCTCCTCGGCGACGAGCCGAAGCGCCTCGCGGAGCGCGTACACGTTCGTGATCGGCGCGGTGTGGTGGTACGCGCGGTCCTCGCCCCAGTACCCCTCCAACAGCGAGAGGTCGAGGTACCACGACCGGGGCTGTTCGTCCCGGTCGAGCACCTTGTCCATCGCGCGGTCGTTGAGGGTGAGCGGGCTCGCGCCGGGCGGACACGAGAGGCACTTCTGCGGGCCCGAGTAGGCCACGTCGATGTCCCACTCGTCGACCCGCAGCTCGACGCCGCCGAGCGAGGTGACGGAGTCGGCGATCACGAACGCGTCGTGGTCGTGGGCGATATCGGTCAGTTCGGGGACGTTCGGCTGGAGGACCCCGGTCGAGGTCTCGGCGTGGACGAAGCCGAACACGTCCGGCTGGTGCTCGTCGAACGCGCGCTCAACGTCGACGGGATCGAGGGGTTCGCCCCACGGGGCGTCGATCTCGACGACCTCGCCGCCCGCGCGCTCCGCCATCGACTTCATCCGCCCGCCGAAGTAGCCGTTCGTGGGGACCAACATCGTGTCGCCCGGCTCGACGAGGTTGCCGACGGCCGCCTCCATCGACGCCGACCCCGTCCCCGACACCGGGATCGTCCACTGGTTGTCGGTCCGGAACGTGTAGCGCAGCAGTTCCTGAACCTCGTTCATGATCTCGACGAACGAGGGATCGAGGTGGCCGACCAGCGGCGTGCTCATGGCCTTCAACACGCGGGGATGGACGTCGCTCGGCCCCGGCCCCATCAGCGTCCGGTCCGGCGGCGTCAGCTCGCCCACGTCCGGTACGTCGTTCTCGCGCTCGGTCAGCACGGATGTGTCACCCATGGAGGGGGGTATCCAGAGGAGCGCCAAAAACACGACGGAACCCGCCGGTCGGTGAGTCGGACGGGTTAGCTCTCGTCGACGAAGTCCGGCTCCGTCCGCTTCGCGTCGCGCTCGTCGGCGAGGTGATCGACGAACGCGTCGAGGTCGACGTCGCCGCGCTGGTTCTCGAAGCGGTCGCGGACCGAGACGGTCCCCGCCTCCTGCTCGTCGTCGCCGACGATGACCATGTACGGGAGGCGGTCGTCGTGGCCCGCCCGGATCTTGCGGCCGACCGTCCAGTCGCGGTCCTCGACCTCGACGCGGAAGCCGGCGTCCTCCAGCTCGTTTTTCACGCGGTGCGCGTAGCCGAGCGTCTCGTCGGAGACGGGGAGGATGCGGACCTGCTCGGGCGCGAGCCACAGCGGGAAGTCGCCGTCGAAGTGCTCGATGAGCACCATGAAGAAGCGCTCGTAGCTCCCGTACAGCGCGCGGTGGATCATCACCGGCTGGTGGTCCTCGTTGTCCTCGCCCGTGTAGGTCAGATCGAACCGGTCGGGCATGTTGAAGTCGAGCTGGACCGTCGGCCCGTCCCAGACGCGCCCCAGCGCGTCCTCGAAGCCGAAGTCGATCTTCGGGCCGTAGAAGGCGCCGTCGCCGGGCTCGACGTCGTAGTCGTAGCCGCCGGATTCGAGCACGTCGCGGAGCTGTTCCTCCGCGGACTCCCAGATCTCGTCGCCGCCGACGGACTTCTCGGGACGGGTCGCCAGCGCGACCTCCACGTCGAGGTCGAGCGTCTCGACGACCTCGAAGATCATCTCGATCACCGACTCGATCTCCTGTCGGATCTGGTCGGGGCGGACGAACAGATGGCCGTCGTCGATGGTGAACGACCAGACGCGAGAGAGCCCCGAGAGCTCGCCGCGCTGCTCTTTCCGGTACACCTTCCCGTTCTCGAAGTAGCGCTGCGGGAGGTCCCGGTACGACCACGACTGCTGGTCGAAGATCGTCGCGTGGCCCGGGCAGTTCATCGGCTTGAGCCCGTACTCCTCGTCGTTCACGTCGAGGAGGAACATATCGTCCTTGTAGTTCTCGTAGTGCCCGGATTTCTTCCACAGCTCGGTCCGGAACACGTGGGGCGTCTCGACCTCCTCGTAGCCGTGGTCGCGGTTGAGCTCGTTCGCGAAGTCGGACAGCTCGCGGAGCACGGTCTTCCCCGGCGGGTGGTACAGCGGGAGGCCGGGACCGGTCACCGTCGGGATCGAGAAGAGGTTCATCTCCTGCCCGATCTTCCGGTGGTCGCGCTCTAACGCCTCCTCGCGCAGTTCCAGGTGCTCTTCGAGGTCGGACTCCGAGGCGAACGCCGTCCCGTACACGCGCGTGAGCGTGTCGTTGTCCTCGTCGCCGCGCCAGTAGGCGGCCGAGACCTCCAACAGGGTCGCGGCGCCGACCTCGCCGGTCGACTCGACGTGGGGGCCCTGACAGAGGTCTCGCCAGCCGTCCTGCACGTAGAAGGTGACCTCCTCGTCGTCGGCCTCCTCGTCGAGGATCTGCTGTTTGTACTCGTTGTCGGCGTAGATCTCCTTGGCCTCCTCGCGGGACCGGACCTCGCGCTCGATGTCGTAGTCGGCCTCGATGATGTCGTCCATCTCGTCTTCGATGGCGTCGAGGTCGCCCTCGTCGAGGTCCACGTCGGTCACGTCGTAGTAGAAGCCGTCGTCGGTCGGGGGACCGATCGTGAGGGTCGCCTGCGGGTAGAGCCGCTGGAGCGCCTGTGCGAAGACGTGAGCCGCGGAGTGGCGCAACACCGTCAGGTACTCGTCGGACTGGTCCGTGACGATCTCGATCCGCGCGCAGTCGTGGACTTCGGCGTGCTTTTCGACGAGTTCGCCGTCGATCTTCCCCGCGACCGTGTCGCGACCGAGCCCGGGGCCGATCTCGAAGGCCACGTCTTCGACTGTCGCCCCCGCCGGAACGTCCAGCTCTGATCCGTCCGGAAGGACGACCGTCACGTCGGCCTGCGCATCGGTCTCGCTCATACCTCTTCGGAACCGGACGAGGGGCATAAGTTTGTTCGATCCCCGTCACTCGCTCACGTCCGCGGTCCGATCCGTTTTTGTCACACCGGTGATCGCCCGCACCGGACCCCCGGACCGCGGCGACGCCCGCCGAAGTCGGGGGGCGGAGGCCGCCCTGCCGCTCATGGAAACACGCAAAAGGGCCGGCAACGATTGCGGGAATATGACGACCCATCGGGAGCCCCTGTCGTCGGTGTTGGAGACGATCGGGGAGACGCCGCTCGTCCGGGTGCACGACTCCCCGGACGAGGTACCGGTGTACGCGAAGCTGGAGTCGTTCAACCCCGGTGCGAGCATCAAGGACCGCATCGGGAAGTACATGCTCGAACGCATGCTGGAACGCGGCGACGTGGGAGCGGAGGGCACCGTGGTCGAGCCGACCGCCGGCAACACCGGGATCGGGCTGGCCGTCGCGGCGAACCAGCTGGGGCTGAACGCGGTGTTCGTCGTCCCCGAGCGGTTCTCCGTGGAGAAACAGCAGCTGATGCGCGCGCTCGGCGCCGGGGTTGTCAACACTCCGAGCGAGGACGGGATGGGGTTCGCCATCGACCGCGCCCACGAGATCGCCGACGAGCTCGACGACGCCGTGGTCCCCCAGCAGTTCTCGAACCCGCTCAACGCCGAGGCGCACTACGCCACCACCGCCCCCGAGATCGGCGACGCGCTCGACGACGAGGTCGGCGCCGTCGTCGCCGGCTGCGGGACGGGCGGGACGCTGATGGGGATGGCTCGCTACTTCCGTGACCGCCACCCCGACACCCACGTCGTCGCCGTCGAGCCCGCCGGCTCCGCGTACCGCGAGTTCCTCGGCCAGGACGTGGAACACGAGGAGTACAAGACCGAGGGGATCGGCACCCACGACATCGAGCGGAACGAGCTGTTCGACCCGGAACTCGTCGACGATATCCGCTCCATCCCCGACCGCGAGGTCCACGAAGAGATGGGTCGACTCGCCGCCGAAGAGGGACAGCTGGTCGCCTCCTCCGCGGCCGCGAACGCGATCGCGGCCAAGCGGGTCGCTCGCGGGATCCGCGACGGCGCGATCGACGCCCCCTACGAGACGGTCGCCACCGTGTTCCCCGACTCCTCGGAGCGATACCTCTCGAAGGGCGTGTACCGATCCTTCGAGGAATGGGAGGGGTAGCGCGGCGCCCGGCGCCGCCGTTACCCGCGCAGTCGCCCGTGTTCGACCTTCATACAGCGGTCTTGGACGACGTCGATCCCGTCTGCCTCCGCCGCCGCGGCCGCCTCGTCGTGGCTGATCCCTAACTGCAGCCACGCGGCGCCCGCGTCGCCGCGCTCCGCGTGTCGCTCGCGTACGGCGTCGAGTATCTCCGGCACCTCCTCGCTCGGGCGAAACACGTTCACGATGTCCACGTCGGCCTCGACAGCGGCCAGCTCGTCGTACGCCGGCTCCCCGAGCACCTCGTCTGCGAAGGGGTTCACCGGAATCACGCGGTAGCCGTGGCGCTGGAGGTACGCCGGCACGTCGTGTGCGGCCTTCCCGGATGTCGTCGAACAGCCGACCACGGCGATCGTGTCGGCCTCGAGCAGTTCATCGAGGCTCTCGTCGTCGGTGAGGGGCATGAGTGTGCGTACGCGAGCGCGAAGCGTAAAGAATTCGGAAACCTCGGTACTGACACCCCACCGTACCAGCGGTCCGATACCTGACCCTCTCTCCGGGCCTCAGGCCAGCCGGATCTCGGGTTCGCCGTCTTCGGGGACGGTGATGACGCCGTCGAAGAGCTGTTTGAGGGTGTTCATCGCCTTCTCGTCGTGGGAGGTCGAGTCGATGCTGAACAGCCCGAGCCCGTTCACGCTCTGGATCCGTCCGGTAAACACGTGGAGAAAGCGGAACACCGTCTGGAGGTCAGAGTACATCAACAGCGTCGACAGCGAGTGGACCATCACGCGGTTCTGTTCGATCCCCCGATCGCCGAACGCCTGCAGGAACTCTGAGAGCTTGATCCCGATGCCCGTCATGTCCACGGGCGACGAGGCGTACTTGATCCGGTCGGACTCGCGAGCGTCGTTGACGCCCTGCTGGCGGGTGACGCAGTCGACGACGGCAACCGGCTTCCCCTCGTACGGCGTCCGTTTCTGGTAATCTTTCAGGACGCGGTCGGCACCGTCCTTCGTGGTGACGACGATCGCGCCGTCGCCGCGTTCGGTCCCCGCTGCCAACAGGTCCATCATCAGCGACCGCTTCCCGGTGAGCGGCGGTCCGGTGAGAAGGAGGTTCGTCCCGGGTTCAACCTCCTCGTCGAAGTGTGGCCTCAGGTCATACATGGGCGTACCTCAGCGACGACGGAACCGACTCGGGCCACTCGTTCGGCAGTGACGCCGTGCGACCAAGACACATCTACTAGGGAAACCATGCTGGCTCCCGATAATATTCTTTTTGATCGCCCGTGGATCCGAGATCGCCGACATCGACTTCATCCGGTCCATACCGATTCCGAATCGCGGGACTTAACATCCTCACCGAAGTAGCGAGTCGTACGGGCGCTTAGCTCAGTCTGGATAGAGTGCTTGGCTTCGGACCAAGCTGTCGCGGGTTCAAATCCTGCAGCGCCCATTCGTTTTCCGAACGATCTAGATTCAACAGACAGCGTCGGGTTCTTTATAAAGATCTCCCGCTGCGCGCGAAAGATTTCATTCACTTCCCGAACGGGGGTCGACGCCGTCATGCGATTCGCTAGAATCAAGATTACCATCCGCGCACAAAAATGTATGGTAACATATCGGTCACGAACCTATTCAGTATGAGCGCGCGGCCCAGGAAACCTCAAAAGACTCTCTACCGATCCTGATGATATGTGGGCGAACCGCGGGCAGAGTGATCCAGTAGGTACGATCATCACGGTGATCATAGTGGCGATCATCTGTATGCTCGGAATTTACCTGTTCTCAGAATTCAATCAGACAGTCACGATTACAGGTTCTCTTGCCGGCAGTGGAGAAGAACTGTTGATCGATGCGGCTGATGTGGTTGGGTTAGCAGTTGGTGGTACCGGTATTGCTGTCACTGCTCTTCTGATCCTTCGGGGGTTGGACGGTGAATACCCAAAATATCGGAAGGTCCGTTTTGTTTCCACTTACCATAGTGCTGATTCTTGCTGCCTTGTGGCCATATCTTCCAATCTCAGGCCCATTCTCTCAACTTAGACTATACAGTAAGCAATCGAAATAGTATACCAACAGCCCAGAGACCAAATCCGAAAAGAAGCAAATATGCCATCGGTCCGTATTCGGTCACGACTGGGTTCTCTTCATATCGAGCGAATCCATATATGCCACTAATCAAGAGGAATGTCGCACCAATTAGCTGAAAAACCGTACTTGGTGCGAACTGAACCCCTTCAATAACCCCGACCTGAGCTATGAGGAGCGCGCTTACTGTGATGAAGCAAAGAGCGACCAATCGTGACGGATGCATGCCGATAGATTTGCAATCTCATCGGATAGTTCTGTTGAGTACGCAGTTCTCATCGACCGGCTGTTTCAGGCAAAAATCTGTCTGAAAAATAGGATTTCAACAGAGCCACCTAGGTGTACTCTCCGACGCATAGAGCGAGCAGTCGCAGAATCGTCAGTTGCCTAAACACAGTTAGTGCAGAAATAATCTAGTGAACCACAGATATAAATCGTTAGGTCCAGTAGGTTGCTGTACGGAGACTCTCTCTCATGGATACCACAGACATCCCCGACGATGCATACAACGGTGAGGAGTCCACACTTAATCTCGAGGAACTGGAATCGCCTGACACACTGCTCAGGGACGGACCAATCCGAGAACGGCTTCTCGACGTTGTCGTCGGAGTTCGCACGCCGACGAAGGTCTCGACGATCGCTAGGCGTGCCGATTGCGGCACTGAAACGGCACGGGACTACTTAGAGTGGTTCGACGAGATGGGGATGGTTCACCGGCACAACGGTCGCCCGGTCCGCTATGAGCGCAACGACGCGTACTTCCAGTGGCGGCGCATCGACCAGATCCGAGAGGAATACTCTGAGCAAGAGATCGTTGACGCACTCGACGATACGCTCAAGCAAATCGAGGACTACAGAGCGCAGTTCGATGCAACGCACCCAGACGAGGTGTCCCTCGTCGACGCGACTCAGGAGCAGAATCTGTCCACCGAAGCAGCCTGGGAAGCGCTCTCTGAGTGGGAGTCATTCGAACAACGAGCTACACTCCTCGACGCAGCACGCCGAAACAACCCAGTCGCTGGTAGCAAGCCCGATCCAGTCGATGCCTGACGATACGGCTGACCCACCCAGTCGCGGTCCCATCGATACAGAAATTCTCGACCGGATTGCTACACACCTCGCTCGTAGCGATCGGTTCGACGACATCCAGACACGACCGGAATACGCGCCGAACGCAGTCGTCGCTGACTACGATCTCGGATACTTTCCAGGCGGCGTCACCCGTGCGTATCTCCGGATCCGCTGGTTCGAGACCGACGACTTCAGCATCCACTATTCTGAGCAGTACCAATCCGGAACTTCGTGGGAATGCCGATGGGACCGCCATCCGAATGACCATAACAACCGCGAGCACTTCCACCAACCCCCAGATTCGTCGACCCCCGGAGAGGATGCCGACTATCCTGACGACTGGCGAGATGTACTCGCAGCCGTCCTTACCGATCTCGACGACCGGATCAAAGCCTTCTGGCGCGAGTGACTATCCGACGGGAGTAACGGGCGCTTCTCTCACTATTGACAGAGTTTGGAGAGTAGATTAACATCTGGCGGTCAACAGGCCGAATCTTCTGTGAAACAGCGAGAAGGTTGTAGCAGGGATGATGAATTACCGATGAAAAGGGGAGAGTGGTAGAAACGTGGGGGTTCGGGAAGGCGGGTGACAGGCCGATAGCAATACTGGCCCGCAAGAGCAAACGAGAACTGATGAATAAAGAAATCGGCTAACGATTAAAATCCACTTTGAGCTATGCAAGTCTTATTGCACAGTGATCGACGGTGGCTGAGAAGCGTCATGTAGACCGGACATACGGGGCCATACCGGTACTGGTTCGCGTGGTTCTACAGACGGAGCAGGCCGAGTGCCTCGGGGCTTGACCCCGAGGCGGTTCACTGACAGGACAGGCCGAGGCCGTTCACGATGACCGTGACCGGCTGCGCCACCGAAGCATCCAAACGACGGAGTGGATCTATGATCACCTACTGAAGTCACGTTGCTCGATTTCTCTCGTGTCACCACACTGTACTGCATTCCCAGTTCTATCCAGTTCCTTGTTTGTGGCTACCCTTGCTGTGAGAGGGAACGACTCCTCGTCGGACTGTGTGAACGGTATAATCGTTCCACCGGCGAATCAGTAAGTGAATAAATGGCCCTGAAGGACATCCTAACCGTCGATAAACTGGTCGAAACGACTGGCCAGTCCAAAGAGCAGCTTCTCAAGGACCGTGAGGCTGCGGCGAAGATGTCGGGCGACTCTGACGAATAGCAATATCCTCGATGGGCGGATCTGGTTCTGTGAACACAATCGATCAACTGCTGGGACACACGGACGGACCAGCAGACTCGGTTACAAATCGAGACCTTACCCGAGCACGTTCATCAGTACTTCCAGAAACAGGACTTTGAGGCCACATCAAAAGGTGACCTTGGGAGCGCTGACAACTACTTAGCGCACGCCCCAGATTCAGATCACCGCCACCCACTTCCATATATTGGCGACTTCCACCAGAACCTCTTCAGCAAATTCGAGAACGCATTCGAATCATGTAACGAAGTGGGAGAGTAGGTTAGTCACATTCGATTCTTCCGCTTCGCTACTCCCTTTACAGCGACGCTATCCCGTCGCCTTCTGCGGATTCAACAGAGCAGACAAATCGTGCTTCAAAGTCGTGCGGTGCTGGAAGTGTCGAATATGCTTTCAGAAGGAGTTCGAACTGGCGATCGGTGAGGACATCTTCATGCGTGTGTCGGGTTGTGAGGGCCCGTCAATAACGGTCCGCCCATTCAGTCGCAGATTGGTTGTGGTGAGACACCCGTAGCCGTTCTTATGCTGGCAGATTGAGAGTACCGTCAGGCTGTGATGTATAGAAAGCGCTAGTCGGCCAGCCGCCGGTATTTTTCTCTCCACAATCATACGAATACTTATTATAATGCCTCTCCTCCATCATCCGAGTATGAATTCACGAGGACGAGACAGTCACGCAGACCGTGTGTCACGTGCTATCATTAGCCGCCGAAAGCTACTGGCGGCGAGCGGTATCGTTGCGGTTGGTGGGCTGAGTGGGTGTCTGAATCGAGTGGCATCGTCCGTGACGAACACGGGAGCATCGCCAGCAGCACCGTTCGCAGGCATCGGCGCATACACTGGCCCCTCACCGACGAATCGAGCCACCGTGTACAAACTAACCCCAACCGTAACCGCTGAATCGGGACCACTCTCCGGAGAAGTCGAACTCGAAGCGTGGGTCACAGCACAATCCATCGCCGCCACCTGCTGCTTTGACTACAACGAGGACACGGTTCATTCCGACCGAGCCAGCTACAACAACAGTCGGAGCAACAGGTCAACCATCCGTGGCCCGGGCGACGCCGACTCAGATGGCGACGGGCTCACCGACGGGGTCGAAACCCGCTCGGAGGTATTGGACCTAGAGAACCAGCTACTCTCCCAGACAAAGGCCGCAGCAGACTCCATCAGCAAACGCTCCGCGCGCAAAGGCCGAGAGGGTATCGTAGACATGGGCCACACCATCCGAGACATTCAAAACGCGTTGGAACGCTGCTCTGACGACGTGTGCGTGACCGTACGGGAACACGCCGACGGACGGGCGAAACTGACCCAGCAGGCGGCGGCCCACGTCGAGAACGGAGAGTGGGACCGCGCTGCCGAGGTCCTCCAAGAGATACAAGGAATCGTCGAAGGGGACATCGAACTACTCGAATCATCCTTGAAGGATACAGACGGAGAAATCATTCTCGGGGAAGACCGGGACATGGTGATGCCTGACGACAAGGAGGTCGATATCGACGCACTCTACGAGTACCTCGCTGGAGCGCCAGTCATCAACGAGCAATTCACAATTACCGTGCCTGATGCCAGCCTCCCGGGAAGTGACGCGACACTCAGAGACGAGCTCACCCCGCGCCGCATCATCGAGTACGTAACAGGGCGAGCCGACGAGGAGGAGAAGCTCTACGCGTGGGGGCACGACGAGGTCGAGACAAGAAACGGAGGTGGGGAAACCAGTCCGCTTTACGAGGCCGAAAAGAGAGGAGGTGACAACCCGCTAAACAGAGGCCTCATGTCTGACGACACTTCGCTGTACAACTCGGACACGTTCCTCTCCGCCATCTCTGGACCCGTTGACACGGGCATCCACCTCGAATCACACGTCGTTGACGGACGAGTAACAGTCAATCCGGTGAACGACCCACCGACGGCCACAGATAAGAAGACCTCGCTTGCGGTCAGCGCAGACGGGTCCTCGTCCGCCCCCGCAGACTTCGACGACTGGGGGTCTGAGCTCGGGGAGGGTTCGACCACCTCGACGCTGGTGTGCCCGATTATGGTCGCGCCCCCAGAGTGCCCGTTGCTGTTCCCCGCGCTGTTGTACGTGAGCCGCTGTAAGAACGCCGACCAGTACATCTACACAGGTGGCTGGGTCATCGATGACGGCAGCCTCTACGAGGATTCACTCACGCTCGTGGCGGTGCGAGAACCAACAGCAGTCATCGGTGTTGGCGCTGGTGATTTGGATGGAGATGGGTACAGCGACATGATGCCTCGTCGCCTGTCGGATGACCGAGAGCGACGAGGGGCGAGACTGTTCGATGGGACAGTTTCGGATGCGGTTGCCGAAGGGGTCCTCTCAGAAGCAGAAGGAGAAGACATCATCCTTCGGAAGCGCCCGGGAAGAGATGCTGACCAGCAAGAGGAGGCGGCTGCCGCTGATGTGCCTGTGACTATGTCTGCACAAGGGCGACTTCTCCACTTTACGGACGTAAACGCCTCAGACGACGTGAAGTTCAAAGCTGGAGCCGAACTCTCCAAGAGCGTGAATTAAACCGTCCGGCTCAGTGGCTCTCTCGTTGCTCGACCTGTGATAGGTCACCGACATGCGTCTTCACTGAGGATTGCCTCGGTACGAGTGAGACCGCTCCATACATCCTCTGTATCGGTCACGACCTTACTGACAGAGGTTGAGTAGGTGCCAGAAGTACTGCTGAATACAGCGCGCGAGTCTTCCACTGAGTTATCTTCGGATTCGATCGGACCGGATCGGTCAATACAGCTCACGAGGTTATCGAAGAAGGATACCCACGTAAAGTGTGAAGAGGGCCGCGAAAACGGGAAGCAGAAGAGCGACCACACCGATCACTCCGCCAGTTTCTATCGCAATTGCTGCACTTCCTACTGCCAGTATCCATGCCAGTATGAAGGCGACTCGAAACCGTAGGTATCCTCCAATGAGTTGTGTGTCCCAAAGGGCGTGGAGGGGGCCGCGCATACACATCGTATGGTTCGTTTCTGTAAATACCCACGGTAGGTTCGCAGTTCTCATTGACCGACTGTTTCATGTGAGAATCTGTCTGAAGAATGTATTTCAACAGACCTCTACGAGAGATGACGGCAGAGCGCTTCAGATACTTCGTCACGTTCATGATGTACCCAATGCGACGTGTCAGGAAACATTTGTAGCCGGCCGTCTTCACAGTAGGTGACGCTTTTTTCGGCCATCGAGGGGAGCAGTGCGATGTCGTCCTCCCCCCAACAAATCAGCGTCGGCTGAGTAACTGTGTTGCGTGGTGGACTGTCCGAACGACGGAACCCACGATACCAGTTAATTCTCGGTGTGATCCCAGTGTGCCGCCAGGCTGCCTTATAACAAGCAATCGTGTTCTCGTCGAACGTTCCAGGGTTGGACGTTATTTCGAGAGAATCTACCATATTGGCCATATCATTTCGAGCCAACATCCATTCGGGGAGTTTCGGGACCTGATAGAACCAGACGTACCAGCTCCGTGCGATCTGCTGCGGACTGGATCGTAACGTTTCTCGATACACTGCCGGATGTGGGACGTTGAATATCCCGAGTCGATCGACCATGGCGGGGTGACGGAGTGCGGCGTTCCAGGCGACGAATCCACCGAAGTCGTGCCCAACGATGTGGGCCGACTCTCGCCCCTCACTGTGGATTAATTCGCACACGTCAGCGACCAGTTCCGATTGCCGATACGCATCAATCCCGTTCGGTGCGTCGCTCAGATTACAGCCCCGCTGGTCAGGGACCACCACACGGAAGCCAGCCTCGACGAGCGAGCGGATCTGATCGCGCCACCCGTACCAGAAATCGGGATGGCCGTGCAGGAGGACGACCAACGGTGCATCGGGGTCACCAGCAGCCACGACGTGTAATTGTAAATCGTTGATGTCGCGGTAGGTGGATTCGACGTCGTGATCGGTGA
This sequence comes from Halorubrum sp. FL23, assembly GCF_052439115.2. Lineage (NCBI taxonomy): Archaea > Methanobacteriati > Methanobacteriota > Halobacteria > Halobacteriales > Haloferacaceae > Halorubrum > Halorubrum sp. FL23. Next base: position 67,957 of record NZ_JBQVRO020000012.1, on the reverse strand, counting down.
GTAACGATGCATCAGTGTTTGTGCCCATACCACCGGTTGCTGGTGATTTCGTGACTGACATCGTGTGGATAGAAATACGAGGCAAACCTCGATATGCGAACTGCCCCACCGATGTGGCTTCTTATAAACTTTTGAGGCGCACCGCAGTATCGTCGGCACGGCCGGTGACAGTAACTGCGAGTTAGTGAACGAGTTCGGTGAACACACGTTCTTCGGCTTTCCGAAGGTGCTCACCGACCGTTGCGGGAGAAATACCAATAACCTCGCCGATGTCTTCGAGAGACGCTTGACGGGGCTCACGATAATACCCCAGATCAACTGCTGCCTCAAGCACTTCTTCTTGTCTCGATGTAATCATCCTGTTGAACGATGAGTTGTCGGCTGTATAATCACCCATTTTGAGAACATCAAACGTGAGCTGATCCATTTCATCAGCATAGTCGTACAGTTTGCTGAATGTTTCGTCAGTTCCGATGTATGTGACTTTCAGCTGGTTATCGGATGTGAAGCGAATCGGAGTCTCGATCACCAGCAGCGACTCCCGTTGTAGTTCAAGGGAGCGTCGAACCGATTCCGTCGGTTCAAATTGACTCACAGCCATCCACCGGTCATCTCCGGCGGTGAGATAACTCATGACATACGGGGACTCTTCCATGATCTGTTTGTATCGTTCTTTACTGCCGCTCGCCTCAGCAAATAGGAGTACAGTATCATCATCGAGCAGTTCGATATGATGAATTGCTCTCCGATTGATAGACGGGTCTTCTGTAAGTTCTTCCCCAAGTGGATGGAATGCCGTCCCTCCATCTGGTTTGACCAACACTGTGAGATATCGCATACAAGGACTAGGTATGCGCGGCGTTAAACAACCACGGCTTATGTTCCATAAACTACACCATGACTGAGGCAGCGTGCCTACTGACCTACACCAATAACTGATCCCTGTAGAGAATGCAGCAGCAGAAACACTCGACCGCGAGGACGCCCGGGAGTATGACAACGACGGCGATCGCTGGACCCGCGAGGACAAACCCTTCGAGTATCTCTGCACCCCCTGCAACCGTGAGTACTGCCACTAGAACTGCGAAGACATTGAGGGGACGCTCGTGGCGGCTGACGCCGGCCGACCCGACCGGAAGACGTTCGTCAAACGGTTCTGTGAGCTGACGACCGACAACGAAGACCACGATTGAGAGACTCAGGCAAATGAATTCCAACCACAATCACAATCGAAACGATGGTGACGCGGCGTCAAACCGACCGATGTCAGTTTCGGAGATCAAGGACTCGTACGCCGAATACGCTGACTGTATGCACCGACTCGAATGGATCGACCGTGCCGTCTTAGGTCGCTATCGACAGGCCCGATTCGGTGATGTCGAGGGACGAGTACTGGACGTCGCCTGTGGCACCGGGACGAACTTCCGACACGTCCCAGAGACGGTTGACCTCGTTGGGATCGACATCAGTCCAGCGATGCCGGAGAACGCTGCGGAACAGCTCACCGAGCAAGGGATCGATGGGACCCTCAAGGAGATGGACGCACAGGACCTCGAATTCGCTGACGACAGTTTCGACGCGGTGATTTCAGCACTGTCAACGTGTACCTTCCCCGACCCCATCGCTGCACTGCACGAGATGGAGCGCGTCTGCAAACCGGACGGCACGATTCGCCTCGTCGAACACGGACGCAGCGACATCGGTCCAATTGCGACGTATCAAGAGTGGCGTGCCGACGCTCACTACGGCAAGACCGGCTGTCGGTGGACGCAAGCACCGCGCGAACTCGTCTCCGAGGCGGGCCTTGAGATACAGGATTCAACCACTGGACTCTTTGGCACGATCACCACCTTCGAGATCACTCCGAGCCAGTGTGGAGAACGATGATCGAACTGTCTCCCGGCATACTGGAATGGCTGGCAGTCGGGTGCGTCCTGACAATCGCTGGTGCACTGATCAAGGTCCGTGGGTGGACGTTTCTCCTCGCGGGCTACGACGAGACTGCGCCTGTCCCGGAGCCTGTCGTTCAGAATATGGCGGGGAACACCGTTCTCCGTGTCGGCATCGCCGTCTTGATTGTCGGCATACTCGAATCCGTGACGAATCCGCCGTCGTACCTCAGCGTTCTGATCGGGGCCGCCATCGTACTGGACGTGCTCCGGCTGCTCTACCGACTGAACACGTGGTCGCCACAGGCAACCTGAGCCGATGCTGACACCTTCCCCGACGGCTGTGTGTCTCTTGGCATTCTCTCGCCGAGACTCCCCCTCCCGAATTACCATCACTGTTCGACCAATGAGAGGTGACTGATGACTGATCTCCTGATTCACGATGCGGTCGTCGTGACGATGAACCAAGAGAATCAACTCCTGACAAACGGCTCTATTCGAGTTACTGACGGAACCATCTCGTCGATCGCAGCAACTGAGCCTCGTGATCGACACTCTACCGCGGAGCACGTGATTGATGCCAGCGGAAAGGTCGTGATTCCCGGCCTCATCGACGCCCACCGCCACACCGATTTCACGCTCGTCCAAGGCCTCTTCAGTGAGCTCAGCGGTGGTGAGTTACTCAAAGAAGCCTTCGCGTTGTACCACACTGCCGAACCAACCCTGGGTGACTCGTTTTTTGAGGCGGCGTGGCAGCTCGCCTGCCTACGGCAACTCACGCACGGCGTCACGACGGTCAACGCGATGGATTTCACTCCGGAACTCGGGGCAGAGGCGATCGGTGAGTCTGGGTTACGTGGCGTGATCGGACCGGAACTCGCAGACTTTCTCAACCCCGCGTCCGCAGGCGACCAGCTCGCAGCTGCCCGTCAGTTCATCGAGACCTATCACAACTCCTACGACGGGCGTGTCACCGCGAGTATCGCACCGGGCGGTGAAGCTGGCTGTTCACGGCGACTCTGGGAGGGTGTCGCTGAGCTGCGGGCTGACTACCCTGACTTGCGGCTTCATACGCATCTGTACGACTCTGCTGAAGCCGAGACGATGGCGGCGGGGAGCGGCGCTGACGATCCACTCGACTTACTTGATCGGTACGACCTCCTTGATGAACGAACACTACTCACCCATCTGCTGCATGCAGACCGAGATGATGCGCGACGGATCGCCGACGCCGGCGCCGGCGAAGGTATGATTTCGACGCTCTCACGAAAGGGGTTCGACGGGCGCGTCCGGTTCACAATGGGGTCGGATCGATCGAAGGGGTTGCTTGACTCGTCGCGCGTTCGATCGGCGCGTAACGGTACTTTGGGCGGGTCCGAGCCGTCGTGTCGAGAGCAGCTGTGGGAACCGGTGCGGTTGCTCCCTACCGGCAGCCAGTACAACGGAGGGAAAACCGTGTTATTTAACACGGAGTTGTCAGAAAATCGGATCGTGTCCCAACCACCCTCCATCCCCTCAGTACACTCGGTAGCCGCCTACGTGGCTGATGGCGCTCGTATCGCCGCGATACTACTCATCTGGAGTGTCATTGCCGCGTTCTTCACCTACGGCGTGAGCGAGATCGGCGGCACCGGGGGGCTCCTCGAGACGCTCGGTCCGCAGATCGGAACCCTCGTCGCGTTGACAGGGTTGCTTAACGCGATCCTTTTCGTCCTATATCGGTCGATCGATTACTGGCACCAGTACACGTGACCAGTCGCTACGCGAAGGTCAGCGTCTCATCAGTTATCTCGATGTCAGTCGGGTCACCGTTGAAAATTCCGTACTCACCGGAGATGCTGATCTGTTCTCGGTAGAGGATTGACCCGGACGGCTCGTGTATCATCTGCAGTTGGATCCGGTCAGCATCGGGGTAGTTACCCCCGTCACCCGCGAGTCGGCACGCGACGTTGACAACGGTACACTCGATGTCACCCGGAATCGTGGTGCCGTCTTGGTTATTGTGGACCACTGTGAGCGCAACGGTTTTACCTGCCCGTAGCGATCTGTTGAGTGTCCCGGTGACGCGCTGATCCCCGCGATCGAGATACACGGCGATCTCGTTAGCGTCCACGGTGTCGCCGCCTCTGTTGGTGACGGTGATGTCCCGGCGAAACTCGCCGTACTGTGGCGCCGAAGCCGGTTCCTCCTCGAAACTCAGATCGAGGGCAGCAAAGGTTGGCTTCGCTCCGAGATCATCGACGGTGCCGAGTGCGAACACGCCGGGTCGTTTAATCTGTTTTATCTGCTGCGGAAACACTACTGGACCGCCTCGGAGTCGACGGCGGGCCGGCACCGATTAGGCCCGGCTCATTTTCCGGAGGCGGTCCCAGTCACAGCCGAGATGCGAGTCCTGATAGTGGGCGCCGCCGGGCGAGACTACCACGACTTCAACGCCGTGTTCCGCGGACGCGAAGAGATCGATGTCGTCGGGTTCACGCAGGCGCCCGGGCAGAATCTGGGTGAGCTGGACGAGACGGATCGACGCTATCCGAGCGAACTCGCCGGGGAGGGGTATCCCGACGGGATCCCCATCGAACCCGAGCGCCGACTCGAGACGCTGGTCGCGGACCACGACGTCGACCAGGTCGTGTTCTCCTACTCCGACGTCGCCCACGAGCACGTCATGCACCTCGCCTCGCGGGCGCTGGCCGCGGGCGCCGACTTCCGGATCGTCGGCCCCGACGAGATGATGCTCCCGACAGCCGTCCCGGTGCTGGCCGTCGACGCCGTCCGGACCGGGTGCGGCAAATCGCAGGCGGCCGGCGCGTTCGCCGACGCACTCGACGCCCGGGGCCACGAGGTCCGGATCGTCCGCGAGCCGATGCCGTACGGGGAGTTGGCCGCGAACCGCGTCCAGCGGTTCGCCAGCCACGACGACCTCGACGCCGCCGGCGTCACCATCGAGGAACGCGAGGAGTACGAACAGCACATCGACGCGGGCCACGTCGTCTTCGCCGGCGTCGACTACGAGGCGGTCCGCGACGCCGCCCAGTCCGAGGCCGATGTCATCGTCTGGGACGGCGGAAACAACGAACTCCCGTTCCTCCGTCCGGACCTGCACGTCGTGCTCGCGGACCCGCTCCGGGCCGGTGACGAGGTGGCCTACCACCCCGGCGAGGCCAACCTCCGGCGTGCCGACCGCGTGATCGTCAACAAGGAGAACAGCGCCGCCGCCGAGGCGGTCGAGACCGTCGTCGAGAACGTCCGGTCGGTCGCCCCGGACGCCGAGATCTCCCACGCGGATTCCGTCGTGAGCGTCGCGGACCCGGACCGCATCGCCGGGGCGTCGGTCCTGTGTATCGAGGACGGACCGACGCTCACCCACGGTGATGCGAGCCGCGGCGCGGCGGCCGTCGCCGCCGAGCGGTACGGGGCGCGAGAGCGCATCGATCCCACGGACGCCGCCGTCGGGAGCATTGCGGACACGCTGGCGGAGTATCCGCACCTCGACCGCGTCCTCCCCGCGATGGGGTACTCGGACGCGCAGATCGCTGACCTGGAGCGGACGATCCGAAACGCCGACTGTGACCTCGTGCTCGCCGGGACGCCACACCGTCTCGAGCGACAGGTGTCGGTCGACGTTCCGATCGCACAGGTCGAGTACGACGTCGCTCTCCACGACACCACGTTCGACGCCCTGCTCGAACGGCACGCCGACGCGATCGGCCTCTGAGTCGGGCGACCCGGCAAGCGGGTGCGGTGCCGGTCGGTTTGGCCGTTCGTTTTACTGTGCCGCCCCCCGTCGGTCGCGTATGCGAACGGTGATCGCGCTCGGCGGGAACGCCATCGCCAGTGACGGCGATGTCACGGTCGCCCAACAGCGGGCGAGGATCGGAGCGCTGGCCGACGCCGTCGGCGAACTCGCCGAACGGGGCGACGAACTCCTGTTCACTCACGGCAACGGCCCGCAGGTCGGGCAGCTGCTGTTACAGCAGTCGAGGGCGGACGCCCCCGAGCGGCCGCTCGACGTGCTCGTCGCCGAGACGCAGGCACAGATCGGCTATCTCGTCGCCGACCAGCTGGAGTCGGCGGTCGACGGACGCGTCACGACGGTCGTGACGCGGGTCCGCGTCGACCCCGCCGATCCGGCCTTCGAGGACCCGACGAAGCCGATCGGCCCGTACTACACCGAGTCGGAGGCCGCGGAGCAATCGTTCGAGACCGGCCCCGTCACGAAACCGACCGGCGAGTCCGCGTATCGGCGCCTGGTCCCCTCGCCGGAGCCGACGGCGGTCCTCGAGATCGACGAGATCAGGGGGCTCGTCGCTGACGGGGTGACGGTGGTCTGTGGCGGCGGCGGCGGCGTTCCGGTCGTCGGAGAGGGTGCGTGCGAGGGCGTCGAAGCCGTCGTCGACAAGGACCACACCACCCGCCTCGTCGCGTCAGCCGTCGACGCGGACTGTCTCGTGATGGCGACCCACGTCGAGTACGCGTACCGGAACTTCGGAACCGACGACGAGGAGCCGATTCGGGAGACGGACGCGGCGTCGCTCCGACGGGCGCTCGAGGCGGGCGAGTTCGCCGCCGGCAGCATGCGACCGAAGGTGGCGGCGTGTCTGCGGTTCCTCGATGCGGGCGGCGACCGGGCCGTCATCACGACGCCCGACTCCATCGCTGCCGCCGTCGACGGCGACGCCGGGACGCAGATCCGCCCGTAACGCCCCGTTCAGTCGGGGGTTGCAGCCTCCTCGAGGTACTCGACGGCCGCCTCGGTCGGCACCTGGTCGAAGCGCCGATAGAACGGTCCGACCGCGCGGAACCCCTCGGGGGTCCGGAGGGCGATCACGTCGTCGGCTTCCGCCTCGTGTTCGGGGACGGTCGTCGGCGACGCCACCGGAACCGCCACCGTGACACGGGCCGCGCCGGCGGCGTCGGCGGCGTCCGGCTGTCCAGGAACGCGTCGCGTTTCTCCTCGGCACGCCGTCGGGCTCGCTCCCGCTCGGGTTCGAGGGCCCCCTCGTCGAGCCCGAGCCGACGGATGACCTCGTCGTCGTACCACGCCGCACCGTCGGCGGTGACCGCACCGACGGCGTGTTCCGGGTTGCTCGGGAGCGCGATCTTCTTCGCGACCACGACGTCAAGCGGAACGCCGAGCCGGTTCGCGACGGCGCTGGCGAGTGGCAACCCGCCGCGGGGAATCCCCAGTACGATATCCGGAGCCATGCCACGCGTTTCGAGTTCGTCGGCGAGTCGCTCGCCCGCTTCCGTTCTGTCGGAGAAATCTCCCTTCTCGCCGATATCGACGCGACCACGCTCGAAAAAGGGACGCCCTAATCGATCGACGGAATCTCGGTATCATCTCCTCGTGTAACACACCGGCATTCGAAATCGGCGCCTCGACCGGCAACACACTTAGGATTCCGTTTTAACAGACAGTCTCCGGAAGCGTGTGACGGACCGATGCCAGTCGAACATCTCGCAGTCGAGCCCGTCGTCGCAGAGCCAGACACACCAGCTATCCGCGTCGCGGAACGCCTCAGAGACGAGGGCGTCGGTAGCGTCGTCGTCGAGAAGCAGGGCAGACCAGTCGGAATCGCCACCGACAGGGACGTCGCGATGGCGGTCGCAGACCACGAGGACCTCTCGGAGTTGGAGGCGAGCGACATCATGACCGAAGATCCCGTCACCATCGAGAGCGACGCCGAGGCGGTCGAGCTACCCGAGAAGATGGCAGCGACACACGCACGACGAATTCCGGTCGTCGACGACGGGAAGCTCACCGGCGTCGCGACCCTCGACGATGTCGTCGCGACGACGGGCGAGGAACTGGAAGACGTCGCCGAAGTGATCGAAGCTCAGTCGCCCGAGTATTCGCCCTGAGGGCACGCGAGCATCGAGTTTGACGGCCGCTTCCCGCCGGCTCTTCTCGAGCGGGCGAACGCCGGCGTCTCAGGCGACGTGGCGAGTCCCCGGTATTAGGCTCCGGTCTTTCGGTGACGCCCCCGCACCGAGCGCCCATGGGCGAGCATCACGTGCCGAAGGGGGTCAGTTTGGAGACGCTCCGGGAGATCGTGGCCGGCTGGGCTGCGGTCGGGGCCGCGGTCGAACCCCGGTACACCGCAGATGTCGAGGACGCCACCGGCATCTCGGACGCGGTCGGACGGCAGACGCGGTTTCTCGAGGATATCGGCGTCCTCGAGCGGTCTGGCCAGCAACACGAACTGACCGACGAGGGGCAGGCGCTCGCGGGCGCGCTCGTGGCCGAAGACCAGTCGCTCGCCGCAGAGCGTGGCCGGGAACTCCTGACCGACTGGGAGCTGACCGAGACACTGCGTGGCGTCCTCCGGGAGAACCCGATGGACCGCGCCGATCTGGTGGCGGTCGTCGCGAGCCTCGCCGGAGCGGACCCCTCGGCAGGCCGCGTCCAGAGCGGCGTCACCACGCTCCTCGACCTCTTCGAGTGGACGGGCGTGCTGACGCGCGACGACGATCGGTATCGCCTCCCCGAGGGGGCATCGGACGAGGAGAGAGAGTCGACCGCGGACGGCGACGACGGCCCCGCCCCGCCCGACGCGATCGACGGATCCGACCGAGCGGACGCATCCCGCGAGTCGACCCGGTTACCGGTTCCCGACGAACGGACGGCACCGGCCAAGCCCGCACCCGCTCGGCGGCAGTCGGAATCGGCGTCCGACGCCGACGAAGCCGACGGAGCGGTCGTCGCGGTTCCGACGGTCGTGCTCGACGGTGGCGCATCCGATTCGACGCCGACGATCGAGTTCGTCTCCCTCTCCGGCGGCTCCGATGAAGCCGGCATCGCGCTCGGCGAGGTTGCCACGGCGGTCTCGGAGGCCGTCGAGTCGGGGACGACCGACCGAGACCCACGCCGAGACGCGACCGCACCCGGTGCTGGCGGGGGCGCGGCGACCGAGTCGTCTGGCGGCGAGGGAGACGGGAGCGGCGCGACGGGCGGCCGGCAGACCGGCGCCGGCTCGCACGCGCTCTCGCTCGGCGTCGACGTCGACGCCGACGACGAGGATCTGGAGTCGATCATCGCCGCGGTTCGACGGGGGCTGATCGACAAAGAGACGGAGTGAGTCGAGGGGGGAGCCGTCAGATCGTCGCCGCGCCGAGCAGCGCGTGCTCTGACGGTGAGGAGGCCGCTATGAGTTTCTCAGAGCCTACGGGGGGCGAGACGGCGTCCGACCGCCCATCGTCGGGCGGGGGGTCGCGTGCCGCGGCCGACGGCTGTCCGCCGACAGGATCGGTAATTAGGGTGTGGTCGACGGGGATCTGAGGTACTTTGGGCGGTCGCTGAAAGGCGTTCGGGATGACCTCCACGTATGTCAGCGACACAGTACAACCTCGATCGGCGGCAGTTGCTCGGTGCACTCGCCGCGATCGGCGGGGGGAGCGCAGCGATCAGTGCGGGGACGTACGCGACGTTCAGCGATACCGAATCCAGTAGCGACAGCATCGAGACAGACTCGATCGTGTTGGACACGGGGACACAGACCCTCTCGTTCACGACGAACGACATCGAGCCGGGAGCGAGCGGCAGTTCCTCGGTCGTCCTGGAGAGCGCCGGGACCGCGGGCGGGCGGCTGGACGTCTCCATCGCGAACGTCTCGAACACTGACGAGGTGTCGACGAAACCCGAGGAAGACGCCGAGGCCGAGGCCGACGAGGATAACATCCCCCTGGCGGACCAGCTCGAAGTCAAGATGTGGGTCGAAGAAGCGAGTCCCGACAGCGGAGAAGGACAGTTCGACGACACTTCTGACTACGGACTGAAGGAGGACGGAACCGTGGCACATGGAGACGGCGCGACGCTGAATTTCGCGGATGTCTCGGATTTCCCATCCCAACCGACCTACCAGACGATGACGTTCGCCGATGACAGCCCCACGGATAAGGAGTTCTTCGTCGAGTGGAAACTGCCACAGGACGCGACGAACGCGGTCCAGGGCGACAAGACGACGATCGACTTCGACTTCACGCTGAACCAGGCCTGAGGAGCGTCGGTGCCGCTTTCACAACCATGGTCGCGACCACTCACGTCGGCCGTCGGGAGGCACTCGCGGGAGTGGCCACCACGGCCGCGCTCGCGGCCGGCGTCGGCGGCACGCTCGCGTCGTTCGGAGACACCGCGAGCGACTCCGGCTCGCTCACCAGCGGCGCCTGGTCGACCTGTCGCGCCGTCTACACGGACGGGGGCGCGCTCGCGTCGACCACCAGCTCCGGCAGCGTGACGACGTACGGCACCACCGGCGTCGACGTCGTCGGTCCCGCGGAGGGAGGCTTCAGCGGCAGTTCGTACCACCTCCCGATCGTCGACGGGAACGGCGACCTCGAACTGATCGCGGCCGACGGGAGCACCACGGCGCTCGACGTCGGGAGTTCGAAGGCGCCCCGCGGGGCGAAGTCGCTCCTCGCGACGGCGACGTGGAACGGGCATCCGCTCTCGGTCTACTACCCCGGCGACAACGCGAGCACGCTCTACCGCGTCGCGCCCGGCGGGAGCGCCGAGGCCGTCGCCTCCCTGGGTAACGGTATCAAGGCAGCGATCGGGGCCGGAGACGTCGACGACGACGGCGTCGAGGAGTTCGTCTTCGTCGACGGCTCGGGGACCGTTCGCTACATCGTTCCTGCGACGGAGACGACCAGCCGACAGATCGCCTCGACCGGCACGAGCGCCGGCTCGAACAACAACTACGGCGTCGGTGCGCCGGCCGGCGTCGACGGGTACGGCGACGTCATACCCGCCGTCAACGGCTCCGGCGGACTGGGGCTGCTCGGCGCCGACGGCTGGGTCGAGAAATCGCTCACGAGCGGGAGCACCGCCAAGAAGACCGCCGTCCACGCCTGCGACTTCGACGGCGACGGGGAGACGGAGCTCGTGTTCGCGGGCTACTCGAACAGCCACCTCAGATACCTCGACGACGTCGGCGGGACGAACGATGTCCGGAGCGTCTCCGACGCCGCCGGCGACCCGATCCCCGTCGACACGAAACGCGGGATCTGCTGACCCGCCACGACCGCTCGAACTATGCTCGACAGATTCACCACCGCACTCAGGATCGGCGCGACAGTGCTCCTCGTCGGATGCGTCGTCCTCGTCGCGATCGTCGCTCTCCCGTCGCTCGCGGGCGGCGCGAACAGCTACGTCGTCCTCTCGGAGAGCATGGAGCCGACGCTGACCCCGGGCGACGCGATCGTCGTGCGGTCGGCGCCGCCGTCGGCCGTCGAGGAGGGTGATGTCATCACCTATCGAGCGCCCGGTTCCGTCGACGACGCGGATCAGGACCGGATCACCCATCGCGTCGTCGAGAAACGACAGACGGAGAGCGGCGTCGCCTATCGGACGAAAGGTGACGCGAACGACAGGCCCGATCCGACGCTCGTCCCCCACGAGCGGGTCGTCGGTGCGGTCTGGTTCCACGTCCCCGCCGTCGGTCGCCTGGTCCTGTTCGCACAGCGGCCGCTCGGACTGGTCGTTCTCCTCATCGGTCCGGGGGTCCTGCTCCTCGCGAGCGGGCTCCGACAGCTCGCGACGGCGGTCGACGGGGAGCCGAGCGGCGATTAGGCGGGCGTCGCTCCCCCGCGGCCGAGTCAGTCCCGCCCGGACGGGAACCGCGTCCGAACGCGAGGGCGAACAGGCGAACAGGTCGGGCGAGACGCACGCGATCGCCGACCGATCGGGCGAGTTCGACGTCGTCGTCACCGGCGGGGGTGAGCACACGCCCCTCACGACGGTCATCGGCGACGCGACCGACGACTGATCGGCCGCCGATCGTGTGACGGCCTAACAGATTAGCCACCCCGGCGCAGTACACCGATTTCACTCTCGAAAAGCGGTGGCGTGCGCGTCAAGTGTGTAGGTCGGCCCCTGATTGTGTCCCTCGGGTAACACCTGTGTAGTGCCAGCCTCCGACAGCGGGCTGACATTCGAGACACCGACCGATGATGATTCGATCACTCGATCCACGCGACGCGACAGTGAACGGGCTCGGGCGTCGCGGTGACGCCTCGGAACCGACTCGATGTCAGCCGCCGCACGCGCTCCGGGGCGACCGCGCCCCAGCGTCCGGCGTCGAGATATCGAGACCCGGCTCGAACGCGACGACCGGCATCCCGGAACGGTCCGGCGAACCGACCCTCGATACCGCGACGACGACAGATGAGTAACGCCACCCAGAAGGCGCGTGCGCTGGCGCTCTCGGCGCTGCTGATCGCCTCCGTCGTCGCCGGGAGCGTCGCCTTCAGCGGCGCCGCCGCGGCCGCGACGAACACGTCGATCACACCCGACGATAACGGCTCGGGTGCGTCCAACGTGACCTACACCGCTGACGGAAACGTCGAACTGAACAATCAGGATACGCTCCAGCACGTCGACGTTCACTTGGGTCCGGCTGACGCGAGCGATGTCGGTGAATCGGACGTACAACTGTACGTCGACGGAAACGAGTACACTGACGGATTCTCGCAGTTCAGTTCCTCCGGGGGGACCGTGGAGTTCAAACTCGGCAACTCCCGGAGCCTGAGCGACGGTGACCCGGTCCGCGTCGTCGTCGGCAACGTCACGAATCCGTCCGATGACTTCGACGCCAACCTGACCCTTCACGACACGAGCGATGTCCAGTTCGAGGAGTACAACGACACCGTCGACATCGGCACCGCTCCGATCATCACCGACTACGCGGTGACCAACCCCGCCGATCGGAACGTCTCCGTGAGCTTCAACGCCAGTCAGGAGCTGGCCAACATCACCGTCGACCTCTCCGACAGCAACGGGACGGTCACGACGCTCACCGAGGGCGACTTCTCGGCGACGAACCAGAGCGGCACGTGGGCCTACGAAGCGACCTACGCGGCCGCGAGCGACGGGACCTACACGGCGACGCTGACCGAGGCGGAGGACGCCGACGACAACGACGGCGCCGACGGCGAGTCCGACAGCGTGACCCTCGACGGCACGCCGGCCGCCATCGTCGGCGGCTGTTCGAGCCCGAGTTCGGTGACGCCCGGCGAGACCGTGAACAACCAGAAGGTGTGCGCCAAGCTGTCGAACGTGAGCGCCGACGGCGACACCGACTGGCACTACGTGGAGTTCCCCGACTCGTTGGCGGGAAACGTCTCGGTGAACTCCGCGAACACCAGCGGACCGAGCGTCACCTCGAGCGCCGAGCTCGTCGAGGGGTACGACGACGACGGCACGGACGAGACCGTCAAGTTCGCGACGAGCTCCGACGCCGGCGGTGATATCGACTTCCACGCCGCCGTCGACGTCAGCGTCGCGTACCCCTCCTCGGAGGAGGTGTACAGCGTCGACGCGCAGCTCGTCGACAGCGAAGACGGCAGCGTGACGCGAAGCGGCGTCGCGACGATCGACGCCACGACCGACGACTCCGAGGGCGGCTCGGGCGATGACGACACCAGCGATTCCGACGGCGGCGACTCGGACGATGACGACACCAGTGATTCCGACGGCGGCGACTCGGACGATGACGACAGTGGCGGCTCAGACGATGACGACAGTGGCGGCTCAGACGATGACGACACCGACGATTCGGGTGGTAGCGACTCGGACGATGACGACAGCGGCGGCTCCGGCAGCACCGACCCGTCCGCGTCCGAACCGCCGGAACCGACCGTCACCGGCTTCGATCTGGTGGCTGACGACCGGGACGTCGACCTCGTCGTCCGGACCGACAGCCCGGCCGACCGGATCAACGCGACCGTCGACGGTCCCGTCGACCGCGCCCTTACCCGGTCCGACTTCGGCGCGAACCAGACCGACAACGGCTCGGTGTACGTCGCTGATGTCGAGACCAACGTGTCCGGCACGTTCGAGTCGGAGCTCCACGCGATCGCCAACGGCGACGCCGAGGCGACCGCCGGACAGACCGACACCCTGACGGTTCCGCTATCCGACCACGACGAGGCCAGCGCGGACGCAACGCCGCCGTGGCGGGAGGACCAGAGCGCCCACACGCTTCGGATCCCCGTCGGGGCGGACGCCGGCGTCGCGGGCGAGACGCTCAGCAGCCTGGAGATCGAGTACAGCGACCGGTTCCTGAACCGAAGCGGCTCGATCAGTTCGGTTAGCGACGACCAGAACGTCGCCGCGCTGCGGGTCGTCAACGCCTCCGGAACCGTCAAGTCCGAGTTGGGAGACACCGACGCGGTGACGGTCAACGTCGCCGACGACGCGGTTCACCTCGACCTCTCGGACGTGGATGCGTCCCGCAAGCCAACGCTCGAAGCGGGCGACCGGATCGTCGTCCGGCTCCGACCGGTGACGAACCCGGCCGAGACCGGCCACTACGAAACGACCGTCGACGCCGAGACCGCGGCCGGCGACGGCATGACCCAGAGCGCGCAGGTCAACATCCGATCGCAGTCGAGTCAGTCGGCGCCCGCCGACCGACAGGCGTTGAACGACGGTCCCGACACGGGGTCGTCCAGCTCGTCCCCCCAGAGCATGCTCTTCGTCGTCCTTGCGACCCTCGCGCTCATCGGTGTCGGGCTGGTGTTCCGGCGACAGCGCGACTGACCCGCGCGCGGTTTTCGTCGATGACCGACGCTGGCCGGCGCGTTTCGCCGCCGCGCCAGCCGACGCCGTTCGACCGATCGAGTGGCCGAAAGCGACTCCGAACGGCGTGCCGCTACACGATCTCGTCTCGCTGCCAGGCGTCGAGATACCGCTGCTGGAGGTCGGTTAGCGAGTCGATTTCCACGCCGAGCGCGTCCAGTTTCAGCCGCGCGACATCCTCGTCGAGTCGCTCGGGGAGCGGGTGGACACCGGCGTCCAGGCCGTCGGTTTCGACGAGTTCGCGAAGGGCCAGAACCATCGCGGCGAACGTCGTGTCCATCACGGCGGCGGGGTGGCCTTGGCTGTACGGCCCGGTCAGATTCACCATCTTCCCCTCGGCCAAGAGGTCGATCGTCCGACCGTCGGCGAGCGAGTAGCGGGTGATCCCCTCCTCCACGTCTCTGACGTCAGTCGCGGCGTCCGCCAGCTCCCCGATGGCGACCTCGATGTCGCGGTGGCCGACGTTGCAAAGCATCGCGCCGTCGTTCATCTTCCGGACGTGCCGTTCGCGGATCACGTGACAGTTCCCGGTCGCGGTGACGAACAGCTCGCCGATCTCGGCGGCCTCGTCCATCGGCATCACCCGGTGACCGTCCATATGCGCCCTGATCGCCTTCCGCGAGTCGACCTCCGTGACGACGGTGTCGGCGCCGAGCGCGCGCGCCTTGGTGGCGACGCCCCGACCCACGTAGCCGTAGCCCGCGACGACGACCGTCCGGCCCGCGAGGACCGTGTTCGTCGAGAGCATCACGTTCGTCAGCGCGCTCTCCCCG
Source organism: Halorubrum sp. FL23 (assembly GCF_052439115.2). NCBI lineage: Archaea > Methanobacteriati > Methanobacteriota > Halobacteria > Halobacteriales > Haloferacaceae > Halorubrum > Halorubrum sp. FL23. Next base: position 52,718 of record NZ_JBQVRO020000012.1, on the reverse strand, counting down.
GTCCCGTGGACGTTGTCGAACCAGTGTTTCATCGGCGTGTGGTTCACCGCGAACACGGGGACGGCGAGGACGCCGTCGTCGGCCATCGCCCGCGCCCGCGACACGCCCGAGGTCGTCTGCTCGGCGCAGCCGACGACGCTCTCGGTCGACAGCTCCGGGTCGGCGTGACATTTCGCGAGCAGTTCCGCGCCGTCCGTCGCGAGGAGGTCCGGCTCCCGATCCAATAAATCGCGGTGGGCCCGATCGAGGTCGGCCTCGCTCATCTCCGGGGCGGCGAACGCCGTGATCCCCGACTGCGCGTCGAGGTGGGAGACCACGTCGCCGTGAACGCTCCCGGGGTCGTTCGGCGTACAGAGGACCTCGGCGCCGGCGTCCCGCAGCGTCTCGATGAAGATGCCCGTCTTCGGTTCGAGGTGCGACGAGACCCCGATCGTCGCTCCCTCGAACGGCCGGTCCTCCGCGCCCGCTTCGCGGAGCATCCCGAGCACGGGCGTCCGCTCCCGGAGGCGGGCCAGCGGATCCTCGGCGTGATGTCGCTCGACCATACGGGTGATGTTCGGAACTCCCCGTAAAAACCTCCGTCCTACGTGATTCATCGGCGGCGCGCGGCGGTCGGGGGTCCCCCGTCAGCCGGCCTTCGTGCAGGGTCCGCCGCCGCCGATCCGTCTGTCGCTTTGCCCCTCTGATCCCGGCGTCGGCGCTCGGCGTCCCCGGCGCGATTAGGGCGTTCGATTATCCGAATCGCCTCGATGACGGTTGGTATGGCAAACTCAGATGCCTCGATCGGACTGGTCGCCTGCGAAGAGTGCGGCGCGCTGCGCTCGGTCCGTCGGCCCGGCGACGCCCAGGTGCAAGCCGCCGACGACTGTCAGGAGTGCGGGAACGACTCGTTCACCGACATCCGGAACCCCTCGGAGATGTGAGCCGGCGAGCGCCCCTCAGTCGACCGCTCGCCGATCGATCTCGTCGGTCAGGTCCCGCATGAAGGTCGCGACCGTGTTCCCCATCAGATAGACCGGTCGCCCCTCGTCGAGCGCCGAGTCGAGGACCGCCGACGCGGGTTCGTCGCCGTCGTGCCTGACGACGTCGGCGTCGACGCGCCGCGCCAGAAGGTCCTCTTGGCCGCCGGCCGCGTGGACCCTCGTGAGGCGGTCGTTGGCGTCGAGCCAGTCGAGGTAGTGGGTGAACGCCGCCGTCCGGCCCGCCCGGTCGCGGCGGGTGTAGACGAACGGCGTGACGGTCTCCCCGTCGAGGCGCTCGACGAGGAACTGTCGGAGCAGCTCCGTGGACTCGATGTCGTTCATCATCGCGCCGTTGGCGACGAGCCCGCCGCCGTCGAGCCGTCGCCACCCCCACTCGGCGTGGAGGTCGTCGATGTACGCCCGGATCTGCGACGCCGAGAGCGGCTCCATCCCGAGGGCGCGAAGCGTCTCGTCGACGACGAAGGCCGACCGCGCGCCCAACACGTCCGCGAAGGGGCTCTCCGCGTCGGTGTCGGGCGCGGCGACGCGGAAGTCGTTGCCCGTCTTCGCGAACTCCCGCCGGAGGTAGGCGTTGATCGCGTCGTTTCTGTCGCCGCTGATGACGGTCGCGTCCTCGGGCATGGCGCGGGTGAACACACGGGCGATGGCGCCCAGGTCCTCGCCGAGCGTCGACTGGTGGTCCCGGCGGACGTTCAGGAGGATCACCACCTGCGGATCGAACAGCTCGTTCGCCAGGCGCGTCGTGTACTCGCGGATGCCCTGATTCTCCACGACCGCCGCGTCGACGGGGTGATACTCCCGGAACTCGCGGGCGTTCTCGTAGAGCCGCGTGACCCCGTCGCGCTCGATCGGCGTGTCGTCGAGGTTGTGATACGACACCGGATGGTCGCCGGTCACCTTCGCGTACGTCTCGTAGCCGCGGTCGACGAGCGCCTCGTTGAGCCAGCGGACGACCGTCGACTTCCCGCGGACACCGGTCACGGCGACGCGGTAGGGGGTCTGTCCGACGCGATTGAAGTGGCTCCACCCCTCGAAGACGGTCCGGCGGGCGACCGATCCGACGGTGTCGAGCGCGTCCGCGACCCCCGGGTCGAGGTCGGACGCCGACGGGAGTCCCCCCATCTCAGTCCTCACCTCCCGGCGACTCCGCGCGGTGAGCGTCGCTGCCGGCGTCCCCGCCGTCGGCGTACCCTCCGTCGACTTCCGCCGTCTCGACCGCGGGCACGTCGAAGGTCAACCCGTCCCCGGTCGTCGAAGTGCTCTCCGCGTCGACGAGGGGCGAGTCGGAGCTCCCGCCGTCGACGTCGGCCTTCGCGAACACCGACTCGCGGGCGAACGCGTTACGGGAGGGTCGCGACCGTTCGAGCCGGTAAACCTCCCTCCCGGCGAGGCCGACGGTGACCACCCCGACGAGCGCGTAGCCGATCCCGGTCTCGTAGAACAGGCCGCTGGGCGGAACCTCGACGAAGGCGATCAGGACGGCGTAGAACACGACGAACAGCCCCGCCGAGATCCGGAGGCTCGCGGCGCGGGTCCGCGGAGCGACGCGGGAGAGGTTGTACGCGGCGATACCGACGAAGAGGCCGAGGAAGAACAGCGTGAGCCCCGGAATGGAGCTTTCGACCCACAGGCTGACTGCGAGCGCGTAGAGGGTGCCGAGCGAGAGCGAGAGCGCCAACAGCACGCGACCGTACAGCAGCGAGATCCAGTGTACGACCAAGAGGAGCGCGAAGACGGCGGTCGCGCCGACCGCGAAGACGACGGCGACGGACGCCAGCCGAACGCTGAACACCGCGAGCAGCGGGATGATAATGATCCCCGCAAGGCGGAGGTCGTACCGCTTCCGGACCCCCTCGTAGATCACGACATCCGTGACGAGCACCACGATCGACAGCCACTCGGGGACGATCTGCGTGATCGGCTCGCCCCGCGGCTCGATCCCGAGCCACGTGATGAGGTCGCTCGTCGGCAGGGCCAAGATGGGCGGCGTGGGGAACGACCGCCCCTCGAAGACGAACAGCGCCCCCGCGCCGAGGAGCACGAGGCCGACGAAGAGGGCGACCATCGCGAGGACGTCAGCGAGGCGGTTGTCCGCGTCGAGTCGCATCAGGTTGTACGCGGCGACGCCGGGGAAGATGCTCGCGACGATCTCCACGTCGGTGAACGGGAGGTGCGCGGGCGTGTACGTCGCGAGGAGGTGGACTGCGAGGACGGTCGCGGCGCCGCCGGTGACGATGCCGACGAGGAACACGCGGCGGCCGTGGTTCAGCGTGAACTCACGAACGGCCCAGATCGCGCCCCACGCGGCGCCGACCCCGGCGGCGAAGACGACCGGCGAGAGCGGCTCCCGAAACGTGTACACCGCGAGGAGCGGCACCACCATCACGCCGCCGAGGCGGTAGCCGCTGCGGTGAGAGAGCACGGCGACCGCGGCGAGCCCGCCGAGCATGATACACGTGGCGATAATCATATCTGCCGAGCCGAACGGCGGGCTCGTACGCCCCTCTCGACCGCGGTCGAGTAATGAATGGCGCCTAATCGGCGTCCGCCCTCGCCCGGCGGGGACGCCCGCCGCGCGGCTCGCGAATTTGGCCGGGCATCCTTCTGGCTGGCCGAGAATCGTTCGCCACGATGAGTGATCTCCGTGCAAACTCGACCGATCGAGCGTCGCCGGCGTCGGCGTCCGAGACGGAGTTCGACGTCGAAAGAGATTCGCACGACTCCGACTCGAAGCTCTCCCGCCGGACGTTTCTGATCGGCGGTGGGCTACTGGCGGGCGGACTCGCCGGCGCCTACTTCGGCGTGTCGTCGGGTTCGGACGACTCGACGTTCATCCTCCGGCAGGGGTATCTGCGGTACGAGGTCGACCCCCTCCGAGACGACGACGGCGAGATGACCGTCAGAGAGTTTTACGACTATCAGCGACAGCGGACGTCCGCGGATCCGGAAGGGGACATCATCCGGGACGACGCGGCGTCTCGGCTGTTCGTCTACGACGGCCCGGTCGACGCCTCGCTCGTGTTCCTCCACGGGTCACCCGAGGTCGACCACGGCGGGACGGCGAAGTTCTCCTTCTCGGGACTGAGCCGCGACGCCGGGGAGTGGGCGCTCCGGGACGACCCGACCGCCGTCGACGACGACTTCGAGCCGTGGGCCGGCGGCAATCAACAGGTCGAATGGGGGTGGGGGCCGCACAAGACCGACGGCGGCGCCTACTGGGGCGTCCTCGACCGAGACGACTTCTCGATCACCGTCACGCCGAAGACGCTGCGAGGGGTCGACACGTGGACGTTCCTCTCCGGTGACCTGGGCGAGCTCGAATCGCACACGCTGTCCCAAGAACGGCCGGTCCAGCTCAAACCGGCGAAGGGGCGGACGGTGAAATCGGCGAACGTCGACATCATGCCCGACGCCGCCGACAACGAGTTCGACCCCTACGCGAGCGACACGATCACGGTCGCGGTCGAGCCGCCGCCGGACGGCGTCGACGAGAGCGAGTGGGTCGCGCCCGAGGATCTCGATCCGGGGAACTACTCGGTCAACTTCGGTTCGAAACGGTATCTCGCGGGCGAGAACGCCGCTCAGCCCCAGTCGTACGCCAGAGAGGACGGGACGCTGTACCTGCGCTACACGGCGACGGCCGCGAACTTCTCGCTCGATTCCGCGTACGGCTACCTCGTCTCGAAGACCGGTGAGAAGACCTTCGTCCGCGGTCGCGACACCGTCAGACCGGGTGGCTTCGACAACGTCGACACGGAGGAGAGCGAGCTCGTCGTCACCGACGTACAGCCGGATCCGGAGGGTCACGACGCGGACCGGCTGAACGAGGAGTACGTCGCCTTCGAAAACGACGGCGACGAACGGCTGGATCTGACCGGATACACGGTCGAGGACGCGCAGGGAGCCGCGTTCGACGTCCCCGACGGCTTCGTTCTGGAGGCGAACGCGGGGTTCCGGCTACACACCGGGACCGGCGACCGATCCCAGTCGGACCTGTACTGGGGACGCGGCCGACCCGTGTGGAACAACGACGGCGACGTGATCCGCGTGATCGACGCGAACGCGAATACGGTCCTCGAGTACGCCTACCCGCGCAAATAGTCGACGCCCCAGAGGACGCAGCCACCAAATCGCCGATTAAGAGATTAGGCCGGTGATTCACGACCCTGAGTGTTGTTGTCGTTAGTGCCGGTCGCAGTGGTGTGATCCGCGGCTCGGCAACGCTGTGTCAAGGCACCCAACCCGCCGTCTGGTTCCCGGACGGTCCTCACGGTCGTGACACCGCCGGGGGATCGCGACGGGGCCGAACCCCACCCACCCCCTCTCCCTCTCTCTTCCCTTTCGCGGGATCCCTTCCCACTTCGGCGCCAGCCGCCGCCGTACCGGGTGATGCCCCGAACCGCCCAGAAGTTCGGGAGTCACTCCCCGTCGGCGATCGGGAACTCCAGTTCGAACACGGCGCCGCGTGGATCGTTGTCGCGGACGCGTACCGTTCCGCCGTACCCCTCGATGATGTCTTTGACGAGGTAGAGTCCGAACCCGGTTCCGTCGCTGTTGGCTCCGCGTTCCTCCTGGGCGAAGACGGACTCTCGACGGGACGCCGAGATGCCGGGGCCGTTGTCGGCGACGCGAAGCCGCAGGACGTCGCCCGCGCGCTCTCCGTCGATGACCACGCGGGGCGGCGAGGCGTCGTTGTGCTCGACGGCGTTCTCGAACAGGTTCGCGAGCGCCCGGTCGAGCAGGTCGTCAGCGCGGACGGATCCCTCCGGAATCTCTCGTTTCTCGACCTCGACCGTCGGATACGCCTCCTCTATCGCCTCGATCTGTTCGTCGATGACCGGTTCGAGGGCGACGGTGGTCAGGTCGTGCTCCTCGTTCAACACCGACTGCATGTACGTCCGCATCGTCCGGACGAACTCCTCCATCTCCTCCGTCCGGTCCATCGCGACCGCGAGGTGCTCCTCGTGAACGTCGGCTTCGAACTCGACGTTCCGGTCGAGCATCCTGAGCCGCGCCTGGACGAGCGAGATGTCGCCGATCAGGTCGTGCCGGAGGGTCCGGTTGACGAACTCCAGCACGTTCCGCTCCTCCCGGACGCGCTCCTCGCGCTCGATGCGCTGGATCGTGTCACCGACGTAGGAGCCGAACAGCTCTGCGGTCGAGAGCTCGTGGCTCTCGAGGCGCTCCGAGCAGAGGTCGATCCGCCCGCGGTCGCCGATCGCGACCGTCTGGGCGGGCTCGGAACGCTCGCTCGGGTCTGGTGACGTGTCGTGCTCGATGACCACGTCGCCGTCGACGACGACGCGAAACGGAGTTCCGGGGACGGCACTCGCGATCGCCTCTTCGAGGACCTCGTACGCCTCCTCGTGTGACGTCGCCGACGCGAGCCTGCTGGCGTCCTCGTAGAGCAGTTCCAGCCGCTCGTTCAGCTCCTGCTCGCGGCTGATCTGCTCCCGGAAGATGTTGTTCCGGACGGTCGAGACGCTGAGGGCGAACGACGCCGTCGCCCCGACGAGAACGCCGTCGAGCGCCAACACGATGGGTTTGAGACGCCCGAGGATATACCACTGGAGCGCCATCGCCCACGCGAGCACGAACGTCACGGCGAACGCCGTCAGCAGGGTGCGACGCGCGACCGTCGTGACCTGCTCCGTCTCCCAATCGGTCCGGATCAGCCAGATCCCGCCGGTCACGAGCCCGCCCGCGAGCAGGAAAAACAGGGCGTTCTCGACCAGCGTCAAGGCGATGCTCCACGACAGGGCGGTGAAGTCGTCCCAGACGTCGTACAGCGGAATGACGAGCAGAATCGCTCCGAGAAGGCTGATGCTCCCGCCGGCGAGCCACCGGCGAAGTCTCCCCCCCGAAGGTGGGCCCATTATGCGGGAACCTTTCCTGATGGCACAGATAATAACCCGACCTAATCCCTCGCGCTCCCCGGTGTCCCGCCGCTTCCGCCCCAGCGGCCCGCAGACATCGGTGAAACCGCATGACTGCACGCGGGGTCAGCGAGGTAAAAACGCGGAAACGGCGTTCCTGGGCGTAAACAATAAATCACCGGTTCGAGATAGACGAGATATCTAATGTCTTTCGTCTCCGCCGACCCGAAAGAGGTGTTAGAGCGGATCGAGGACGCGTTCTTCGCGATCGACGAAGAGTGGCGGTTCACCTATCTCAACGCCCGCGCGGCCGAGATGCTCGAAGTCGATCGCGACGCCGTCGTCGGCGCGGTCCTCTGGGACGAGTTCAGCGAGGCCACCGGAACGAGCTTCCAGCGCGAGTACGAACACGCGATGAACGAACAGGAGTCGGTCTCCTTCGAGGAGTACTACCCGCCGCTGGACACGTGGTTCGAGGTCAGCGCCTACCCGTCGGAAACCGGGCTCTCCGTGTACTTCCGGGACGTGACGGACCGGGTCGAGCGCGAGCGGGAACTCGAGCGCTACGAGGGGATCGTCGAGACGGCCCAGGAGGGCATCTACGTCGTCGACGAGGATGGCGTCTTCCAGATGGTCAACCGCTCCTACACCGAGATGGTCGGCTACTCGGAGGCGGAGCTGCTCGGAAACGACGTCACGATGGTCGCCGACGAAGAGGCCGCCGAGACCGCGGCCGCGTTCGAAGCGGAGCTACGGGAGGGGGCGCGCTCCTCGGCGAGTCTGGAGGCGACGCTCGAACGGGCCGACGGCGAGACGTTCTCCGCCGTCGCGACGTTCTCGCTGCTGCCGAGCGGTGACCGGGTCGGCGTGGTCCGCGACGTCACGGAACAGCGAGAGCGCGAGCGGGAACTCGCCCGGACGCGGGAACTGCTCGAACAGGCCGAGCGGATCGCCGACGTCGCCGGCTGGGAGATCGATGCCGAGACGCTGGAGATGTTCTGGTCGAACCACCTCTTCGACCTCCTCGGCGTGGACGTCGAGGAGGAGCCGTCGCTGGACGACTCCTTCGATCTCTGCCACGAGGACGACCGACCGCTCGCCGAAGACGCCGTTACGGAGGCGATCGAATCGGCCGAGCCCTTCGGTATCGAAGCGCGATTCGTCGTCGGCGACGGCGAGACCCGGTGGCTCCACGTGCAGGGCGTGCCGGTGACGGCGGACGGCGAGGTCACGAAACTCCGAGGCGCCGCCCAGGACATCACCGAGCGCAAGGAGCGCGTGCGCGATCTCGAACTGTACGAGCGCGTCGTCGAAACGACCAACGACGGCGTCTACGCGGTCGACCAAAACAACCGCTTCATCATGGTCAACGACGCGTTCTGTGAGTTGACCGGCTACGATCGCACGGACCTCCTCGGTCAACCCGTGACCGTCCTCAAGGACGAAACCGTCTCCTCGAAGGCCGAGCGGCTCGCCGAGGAGATCATCAACGAGGGCCGCGACGAGGCGAAAGTCGAACTGACGCTGCACACGAAGGCGGGCGCCGACCTCCCGGTCGAGGCCCGGTTGGAGCCCCTCGAGTTCCAAGAGGGTATCGGCCGCTGCGGCGTCGTCAGGGATATCACGCAGCGCAAGCTGTTCGAAGAGCGGCTGGTGTCGCTCCACGGGGTCACAAGCGAACTGTTCCGGGCCGACTCCGAGGAGACGGTGGCCGAGACCGCGATGCGGGCCGTCCGCAACGTCCTGGACGCGCCCGCGGCGTGGTACTTCGACTACGACGCCGCGGAGGGCGTCCTCGCGCCCCGAACCGCCTCCGACAGCGCCGACATCCTGGACTTCGAGCTCCCCGAACTCACGCTCCAGTCGGAGACCGTCGTCGGGTCGGCGTTCGTCGAGGACGAGAGCCGCCGGATCGACGACATCCGTAACACGCCCGAGTACGACGACTTCGATCGGGATGCCGACCTCCGGTCGGCCGTCCTCTCGCCGGTCGGCAACCGCGGCGTCCTCGTCGCCGGCTCACCGGCAGTCGGCGCGTTCGACGAGCGGACGCGGCAGCTGCTCGAAATCGTCTCGACCGCCGTCGCTGCCGCGTTCAACCGGGTCGAGCGCGAGCAGATGCTCCGCGACCAGCACGAGCGGCTGTCGGCGTTCAACGACCTGAACCTGCTCGTGCACAGCCTCGCGGAGTCGATGTTCGGGTTATCTTCCCACTCAGACATCGAAGAGCTCGTCTGCGAACGGCTCGCTTCCTCGGGATCCTACGAGTTCGCCTGGATCGGGACCGCGGAGGACGACGAGGTGCGAGTGAGTGCCGAGGCCGGCGTCGAGGGGTACCTCGACGACACCACGATCCGGCTCGATGAGGGACCGACGACCGAGGGGCCGACCGCGCAGGCGTTCCTGACCGGAGAGGTACAGACGGTCCAAGACGTCTCGTCCGAGGACCGATACGAGCCTTGGCAGACCCACGCACGGGAGTTCGGCTACCGTTCGTCGGCGGCGGTGCCGATCGTCAACGACAGCCTCTACGGGACGCTCAACCTCTACTCTCACCGGGCGAACGCATTCGACGACGAGGAGCAAGAGGCGTTACAGCGTCTCGGCTCGATCATCGCCTACGCGCTGGAGTCGGTCGAGCGCGACCGCGAACTCCAGCAGGAGCGAAACCGCCTGGAGTTTATCAACCGCCTGCTGCGTCACAACCTCCTCAACAGCCTCAACGTGGTGAAGGCGCGCCTCGATCTGCTCGACGGCCGGGTCGACTACGAGGTCTCGTCTGACTTGGAGACCGCGACCCAGCGCACCCAGGAGATGATCGAGTTCGTCGAGACGGTGCGGCGAGTAACCGACGTGATCGGGCGCGGCGAGGACCAGCAGCTCAGACCCTGCGACCTCGGATCGGTGCTCGAACGCCGCGTCGCTCGCGCCCAGCAGACGTATCCCGGGGCCACCTACCACCTCGAATCGGCCCCGTCGGTCGACGTCGTGGCCGACGACCTGCTCGGCGAGGTCCTCGACAACGTCCTGATCAACGCGGTGCAGCACAACGCCGACACCGACCCGGCGGTGTGGGTCGACGCGACGGTCGACGACGAGTCGGTCGTGGTGTCCGTCGCCGACGACGGGCCGGGGATCCCCGACGAGCGCAAGTCGACCGTGTTCGACCGGACGACCAAGGAGTTCGAGGACCCGGGCTCCGGCTTCGGCCTCCACCTCGTCAAGGAGATCATCTCCTCTTACGGCGGCGACATCGAAGTCGACGACAACGACCCCGAGGGCGCCGTCTTCCGCCTGCGGTTCGACCGAGCCGAGTCGCGCTAACGCGGTCGGCTGAAGGAGGATAGGTGAGCCCTTTTTGAGCGCGCCCGGCGAGCGTGCCGACTGAGGAGATGTACGATACGATCGTCGTTCCGGTCGACGGCAGCGCTCCGGCGCAGGCCGCCGCTGAGACGGCTGTACAGTTGGCAGACACCTTCGACGCCGACGTCTCACTGCTCGCGGTGGTGGAGCCCTCGGACAGCTCGCCCACCGAGTCGCTGCCGGACGCTCCCGGTCGCGACGACCTCAGCAGTCAGTGGCTGCAGGCGCTCGACCGCGCGGCGGCCACTGCGTCGAAGGCGGACGTCCCCTGTGAGACCGCGATCGAGTCGGGGGTGGCCCACACGGAGATCGCGGCCCACGCCGACCGGGTCGGCGCCGACCTCGTCGCGATGGGGACCCACGGTCGGACGGGGATCGACAGACTGCTGCTCGGGAGCGTCACCGAGCGCACCCTCCGGACCCTCGAGATCCCGGTGCTGACCATCCCCGGTGTCGAGGCGGCCGGCGCCGATATCGACGACATCGTGGTTCCGACCGACGGCTCGCCCGGCTCGGAGCGCGCGGCGGAGCACGCCTGCGCGGTCGCGGACGCGTACGACGCGACCGTCCACGCCCTCGCCGTCGTCGACGTGCAGTCGCTGGCCGCGGTCAGCGAGGGCGGCGTCGCCATTTCCGATCTCGTCAGTTCGCTGGAAGCGCAGCGCGAACACCACGTCGAGGCGGTCTGCGAGCGGGCCGAAGCGCGCGGGGTCCCGTGCGAGTCGGCGGTGGTCGAGGGGACTCCGCAGACGGCCATCCGCGACTACGCCGACGACCGCGACGCCGACCTCATCGCGATGGGGACCCACGGGAGGGAGGGCGTCAAGCGGCTCTTCCTCGGCAGCGTGACGGAGCGGACGGTTCGGGAGAGCGAGGTCCCGGTCTTGGCCGCGCCGCTGGCCGAGTGAGAGCCCGATCGATGCGATTCCCGTAGCGAGTGGCCCGGTCGCGACGGCGGCTCACGCTTCCTCTCGGAGCCGACCCCGACCGCGGATCACTCCCGCGAGGGGGTCGTGAGGTTCCACAGATCGCCGCCGCAGTCGGGGCACTCGACCAGCTCGTCCGTCGGCTCCAACCCCGAGATGTCGTCGGCCTCGAAGCGGCTCTCGCAGTCGGCGCACTCGTACACGAACGGCGGTTCGGGATGGTATGGATCGTCGGTCATCGGCGGGGGAATGTCTCGGCGGCGACGTTATCGAATGGGGGCCTACTCTGTTAACGGCGCGCGGCCGCTTCTCGCCGCCGACTTCGGCGCCAATTAGGCTAAAGGTTTTATATGATAATATTCCACTCTCTCTAAAAGAATGATCGAACTCACGAATAGACACCCGAGTCAGCGACGACGTACTTCTCAGAGCTCTACTGTATTACGTGCGGCGACGCGCGGGCGGGGGTCGGTATGAGTGAATCCATCGCCGCGGCGTCGGCGAATGATTCCGCCGAGGCGCCGACGATACTGATCGTCGACGACGACAAGGACCTCGCGGACACCTACGCGATGTGGCTGCCCGACGAGTACGACGTCGAGATCAGATACAGCGGGGTCCAGGCGCGAAAGCGCATCGACGACGACCTCGACCTCGTCCTGCTCGACCGCCGGATGCCAGGCATCCCGGGCGACAAGATCCTGGAGGATATCAGGGAGCAGGGTATCGACTGCCCGGTGGCGATGCTCACCGCCGTCGAGCCCGACACCGACATTATCGACCTGGAGTTCGACGAGTATCTCGTCAAACCGATCACGCAGAAGAAGCTTCAAGACACCGTCGACGAACTCCTGCTCCGGCGGGGGTTCGAGCCGGACGCTCGGGACCTCTTCGCGATGGAGTCCAAGGCGGAGGCGCTGGCGTCGCGGGACGAAGAGAACCTCCGCGACTCCGAGGCCGCGGCCGAACTCCAGACGGAGGCCGAACGCGCCACGGAGTCGGAGCGGGTCAGCGAGCTGAAGTCCCGGCTCGAGCGGCTCCAACGGCTCACCTCCATCATCCGCGAAATCGACAAGGAGCTCGTCGTCGCCTCCGAGCGCGAGGAGATCGAACGGACCGTCTGCGAGCGGCTCGTCGAGTCCGACCCCTACGAACTGGCGTGGATCGGCGACTACACCGTCAGTTTCCAGCAGACGACACCCGGGTATCTCGCCGGCGTCGACGACCCCGATATCGACGGCGAAACCGTGTCCGACGGCGGCGACGGGCCGATCTCCGCCGCCGTCGACACCGGCGAGGTGCAGGTGGTCGACGACCTCACCGCCGACGACAGGGCGCAGCTGCTCGAACCGCTCGGGCTCTCGGCCGACGACCAGCAGATCTCCGCCGGCGCGATCGTTCCGATCTGCTACCAAGACACCGTCTACGGCGTTCTGAACGTGTACACCGACCGAGAGGACCTCTTCGACGACCGAGAGGTCTCGGTGTTGTCGGAGCTCGGAGACAGCATCGCACACGCGATCCACTCGGTCGAGACGAAGAAGCTGATCCTCTCGGACACCGTCGTCGAACTGGAGTTTGACATCCAAGACCCCGACGACGTCTTCGTCGCGCTCTCCCGAGAGACCGACTCCCGCATCGACCTGAAGGGGTTCGTCCCGGCCGCTGACGGCGAGCTCATCTCCTACCTCGAAGTCACCGGCGCGTCGACGGAATCCTTCCTCGACGCCGCCACGGAGTTCCCCGCGGTCCAGATCGTCCGCGGCATCGGGGACTCGGGCGACGAGAACCTCTGTGAGCTCCGGATCGCGGACTCGACGATCGTCCTCTCGCTGATCGAGGCCGGCGCCTCCGTCGAGTCGATGTACGCCGAAGCGGGCCACGGCCACCTCACGGCGACGGTCGCGCCCGAGGTCGACGTGCGGACGGTCGTCGAAGCGATCGAGACGCGGTTCGACGACGTCGACCTCGTCGCGAAGCGCGAGACCGAACGCGACGTCCAGTCGGTCGAGGACTTCCGTCAGTCGCTGGAGAACCGTCTCACTGACCGCCAGTACTCCGTTCTCGAGGCCGTCTACTCGGCGGGGTACTTCGACTGGCCGCGGGAGTCGACGGCCAAGGAGATCGCGAACTCTCTCGACGTGGCGCCGCCGACACTCCACGAGCACCTCCGAGGCGCACAGAAAGAGCTGATCGAGACGTTCTTCGCCGAGACCGGGAAGTTCTCCGAGGACGAGCGGCCGCAGCGCGAGGAGTGATCGCGGCCGTCCCGCTCACAGCAGGAACGTCGGGACGTACATCGCGATACAGCCCACTGCCGCCCGCCTGTCGATCCCGCCGTTCAGGTAGAAGAGCCCGACGACGACGACCGACACGGCGATCGTGTAGCCGGCGGACGCGACCGTCGGGCCGACGCGGTCGACCGCGATCCCGCCGACGAGGGCGCCCGCGCCCAGCGAGAACAGCGGATCGGTCACGTTGCTGCCGAACAGCGTCCCGACGGCGATGTCGGCCTCGCCGCGGTCGATGGCGAGTGCGGCGATGGCGATCTCGGGCGCGGTCGTTCCGAGGCCCGTGACGAGCCCCAAGAGGTACTCCGGAACCCCGAGCGCGACGGCGAGCGCCTTGCTGTGGACGACGAGGAGGTGCCCGCCGACGGCGACGAGGGCGAAGCCGACGACGATCCAGCCCGCCGCCTGCGGAAGCGAGCGGTCGCCGTCCGCGTGACGCTCGACCAGCGCGGCGTGGCTCTCCCCCCGAAGCCGGACCCCCAGAAAGCAGAGGTAGGCCGCGACGAGCCCCCCGCCCTGGACGCGGGAGACCGCCCCCGAGCTGATGGCCGCGAGCATCAGCGCCATCGCGAGGATCATTCCGGTCCCGTAGAACCGAACCTCACCCCGCTCCAGTCGGAGCGGCGAGAGCAGCGCGACGATGCCGACGCCGAGGGTTATCTGTGACGTGATCGAGCCGATGATGTGGCTGACGACGAAGTCGCCGGCGCCGTACAGCCCGGCGTACACGGCCGTCGTTATCTCCGGGATCGAACTCCCGACGGCGACGAGCGTCCCGCCGACGAGGAGCGTCGGCAGGCCGAACGCCATCGCCACGGTGACCGCGGCCTCCACCGCCCGTTCGCCGCCGTAGATCAGGCACGCGAGCCCGACGACGGCCCCGACCACGTGCCAGAACGTCACCCGACGAACACCCGGTCGATCAACGTGGGAGTTCTTGACACAGAACTGGAGTCCGTCTCGACGCTGTCGACGAGGAGTGGGGGGTCGGCGAGCGATCGCCGGGGGGCGTCGCGCCGGCGGTGGGAACCGCCGCCTACTCCGACCACTGGGGGACGACCGCCGGGTCGAAGCTCTCGTAGAACTGTTCGAGGAGCTTGAACGACGGCGGGTCCTCTTCCACCAAGACGTCATCGGCGATGGCGTGGAGCTCGGCCACGGAGTCGGGGGCGCCCACCGGGGCGGCCGCGATGGTGTAGGTGTCGGCGACCTCGGCCATCGCCGTCGTACAGGCCTTCATCGTCGTGCCGGTGACGATCCCGTCGTCGACGATGGCGACGACCCCCTCGGGCGTCGGGTCGCTGCCGATCTTGTCGAACGTCTCGTGTTTGTTCCGCGCCTCACGGAACGCCCGCTGCTTTTCGACCTCCAGCTTCTCCTTGTCGATGTCGAACGCCTCGACCAGCCGGCCGTCGATCCAGGTCGACCCGGTGTCGGTCACGGCGCCGAGCGGGATGTCCTCCGACGGCGGTCGGACCGGCTCGGCCACGAGGAGCCCTAGATCGGCGTTGAACCGGTCGGCGATCGGTTCGGCCACGGCCACGCCCCCCGTCGGGACGGCGAACACGGTATCGGGCCGGAGATCGTGATCGACGAACCGTTCGGCGAGGCGCTTTCCCGCGGACGTCTTGTCCTCGAACATGTGTCGATCGGTGGTCCCCCCGGATGTCTCGTCTTTGAACATGCCTCGATCGTCTCCGAGTTCCCGTCCGACCCACATAATTAGCGAGCCTAACACGACCCTGACCGTCGCGCGTCTCAGCGCGCCCGACGGCGGCTATTAGGGCGACGAGTGAAGCCTCCGTCGGTCACACACCGGCCCGTGTCCGAAACCGTCCTCGTGCCGATCGACGGCTCCGATCCCGCCGACGCAGCGGTGTCGTTCGCCTTCGAGACGTTCCCGGACGCCCACCACGTGCTCTTCCACGTGATCAACCCCTTGGAGACGGCCCTCGACAGCAGCCCGGAGGCCGTCACCGAGGAGTTCTGGTCGCAGCGCATCGCGGCCGCTCAGACGCAGAGCGAAGCGATCCTCGGAGCCGCCGAACGGCGCGTCAGGGACGCCGACGTCAGCGCGGAGGTCGGATCGAAGATCGGACCGCCGGCTCGGGCCGTCGTCGACGCCGCCGCGGAGCGAGACGCCGATCAGATCGTCATGGGGAGCCACGGTCGGACGGGCCTCTCGCGGATCGCCCTCGGAAGGGTCGCCGAGACGGTGCTCCGCCGGGCGCCGGTTCCGGTGACCGTCGTCCACGGCGACGAAGCGTGATCCGCGCGGGCGAGTCGGCTCACCGGTCGCCCCGACGGTCGAGCAGCTCGCGGACGTCATCGCGCGTCGCCGTCTCCCCCTGCTCGACGAAGTAGGTCGCGCACGCGTTGCCGAGCGCGAGGCACTCCCCCCACGGGAGGCCCGCCGCGATCCCCGTTGCGAGCGCGCCGTCGAATCGGTCGCCAGCGCCCGTCCGCCGACGGACGCGCTCGGCCTCGAAGTTCCGGACCACGGTCAGCTCGTCGGTCGCGGCCGCGGCGCGGCGCTCGTCGTGGAGGACGACGGCGTCGATACCCAAACGGTCGCGGAGGGCCGGCTCTCTCTCCGTCCCGGTCGCCTCGACGCCGAGAACCGCTGCGAGGCGACCGATCTCCCGGTCGTTCGCCGTCAGGACGACCTCGGTCTCGGCGGCGAGAGCACTCAGCGCCCGGCAGAGCGCCCTGAGCGGCTCGGCGCTGGAGGCGGTCACGTCACCCGGGTCGAAGACGACCGTCGCCGCACCGAGGTCGAGGTCGGCGAGCGTTCCGATGGCGTCCGTCATCCCGTCGACGCCGACCCAGTTCTGGAGGACGACCACCTCGTCGGAGAGCCACGCGTCCGGCTCCGTGGGCACCGCCGCGAAGAGGTCCTCGATGCGCCACTCTCGGATATCCTCGGACTCGACGGCGAGCATCATCTCCTCCTCGTCGAAGGAGAGCACCTGGACCGTCGCGGGCGCGCCCATCGAGATCGTCCGAAAGGGGAACGGCCCGAGATGGGGGTCGTCGAGGTGGCCGTACAGCGTCACGTCGGGGCCGAGAACCGACGCCTGCCGGGCCGCGTTCACCGCCTGCCCTCCCGGCCGAACCGCCTCGGAGACCAGTTTCAGCGACCGCACCCCGCCGGAGAGGCGGTCGACAAACGCGGGGAGCGTTCGGATTCGCTCGCCGGTCGCGTCGGCGACGCCGTAGTATCGGTCGACGCTCCCGTCCGGGAGGGCGATCACGTCGCGGTAGTCGAGCCCTCCCGTCAGGCGGGAGCGGAGCGCGTCGTACTCCATCGGTCGCCCCGACCTACGAGCCCCCACCCCGTAAATCCGGTCGGCCCGCCGGACCGCGTCCGAGCGCTCCGCCGCGATCGGGCCGGGAATTGGTCGACGGTTTATATCGCTTCGCTGGCGACATGCCGTGGTAGAGGGGCACGAACGCGTGTCCGCAGACGGCTCCGATCGAAGGCGGCGATCCGAGGCGACGCACCGAGACCGCTCCGGGACGTTCAGAGCCCATATCACGGGGGTTTCACGACTATGCCAAACGAATCCGACTCCGCAGATCCGACGGTGCTGGTGGTAGAGGACGACAGGGACCTCGCCGCGACGTACTCGCGGTGGCTCGAGCCGGAGTACGACGTCCGGACGTCCAACTCGGGGTCCGGCGCGCTCACGTGGTACGACTCGGAGGTCAGCGTCGTGATCCTCGACCGCCGGATGCCGGACATTCCGGGGTCGACGGTCATTCAGAAGATGAACGAGCGGGACATCGAAGACCAAAAGGCGATGCTCACCAGCACCGAACCCGGCTGCGATCTGGTCGACATCCCCTGCGACGAGTACCTCACGAAGCCGCTGACGAAGGCCGAGCTTCGGGAGACCGTCAACGAGCTCCGGCTGCGGTCGCAGTTGGACGACGAACTCCAGCGCTACTTCAGGTTGACCTCGAAGATCGTCGCGATCGAGACCAGCAGCACGGCCGGGACGGAGGCCGCGCTGGAGGATTTACGCAGGGAGGTCAACCGGATCCGCGGACAGATCCAAGAGCGGATCGACGAGCTCAACGGCTTCGATCCGGCCTTCCGCACGATCGAGTAGGCACCTCTCCCCTACGGCGCCCGACTCGGGGCCGTCGGACCGGCGTCGTGCGTCGTCTGCGATCGGTCGGGTTCGGCGGGGTGCTCGGAGCTACTCGTGCTCCGGAATCAGGTGGATCGACTCCCGCGGGATCAGCACGCTGAGCTCCGTGCCGTTCGCGAGCGCGAGCCGTTCGAACGTCGGCGGCCGGACGTTCGTCGTGAGCGTGATCGAACCGGCGTCGCACTCGACGTCGATTCGGTATTCGCTCCCCTCGTTCAGCCACCGGGCGACCGTCCCCGTGACCGCGTTCGCGGGTCGATTCTCGTCGACTTCGTCGGGGGCTTCGACGGTGATCCGTGACGGGTGGATACAGACCGTCACGGCTGAGGCGGGCACATCCGAAACGGTCGTCTGGAGCCGAACGTCGCCGACCGACACGGTCGCTCCGGTCGACGGTCGGTCGGTCACCGTCCCGTCGAAGACGTTCTCGGTCCCCGTAAAGCGGGCGACGAAGCGGCTCGTCGGTCGAGTGATCACCGTCGAGGGCGGGCCAACCTGTTCGATCCCCCCGTCTCGAACGATGGCGAGTCGGTCGCCGAGCGCCGTCGCCGTGCGCTGGTCGTGCGTGACGTAGAGAACGGGGATGTCGAGCGACTCGAACAGGCGATACAGCTCGTCGCGGAGCCGTTTCCGGATCGGTGCGTCGAGGCTCGACAGCGGCTCGTCGAGGAGCAGCGCGTCCGGGTCGGTCGCGAGCGTTCGCGCGAGGGCCACGCGTTGTCGCTCCCCGCCGGAGAGCGTCGCGGGCTTCCGCTCCAGCACGCCGTCGAGTTCGAGCAGCGTCGCGAGCGAGCCGACGCGATCGCCGTCCCTAGCCGCGTACTCGATGTTCTCTCGGGCGGTCATATGGGGGAAGAGCGCCCCCTCCTGGAAGACCATCCCCACGCGCCGGTCTTCGAGCGGCAGGCCGACCAGTTCGCGACCGTCGAGCCGCATCGATCCGGCGTCCGGGACCGCGATACCGGCCACCAGCGAGAGCAGCGTCGTCTTCCCGCTGCCGGACGGTCCCAAGACGGCGAGCACTTCGTCGTCGACCGTCAGGTCCGCCGGACCGAAGTCGAACTGGCCGTAGCTCTTGCGCAGTCGCGAAAGTTCGAGCGTCATTCCCATGGGTTCGACGCGACCGTGTTGAGCACCGCGAGCGCCGCGACGGCGATCCCGACCAGGAGTATCGCCACCGGATACGCGTTATCCAAGCCGAGCTCGATGAACGCCACCCAGATCTGTACCGGCATCGTTCGGGGGTAGTACGCCATCATCATCGTCGCGCCGAACTCGCCGATCGCCCGCGCGAACGCGAGGGTCACGCCGGCGAGAATGCCGGGGCCGGCCAGGGGTAGCGTTACGCGTCGAGCGGTCGTCAACCGACCTTTTCCCAGCGATCGAGAGGCGTACTCGAGCGTCTGGTCGACGCTCTCGAACGCCGCTTTGGCGGTCACGACCACGAACGGCGACGCGACGAATGTCTGGGCGAGCACCACGCCGGCGAGCGACCGCGTGAGCGGGAACCCGGCGGCAACCGCGGCCTCCCCGAGCGGCGATCCGGGGCCGAAAACGGTGAGCAGCACGATGCCGCCGACCGTCGGGGGGAGCACTAACGGGAGGATCACGACCGCGAGGACGCCCTTCATCACGGCCCCGTCGGTGCGAGCGAGCCAGTACGCGAGCGGTAGGCCGAACAGGGTGGCGATGACGGTGCTGACCGACGCCGACAGCAGCGACGTGGTCGCCGCGTCGACGACGGTCGGATTGGTTATCTGTGCGAGAATATCCCCGGCCGGGACCGAGAGAAACAGCGACACCAACGGCACCACGTAGTACAGGAGGAGCACCCCGCCGAGGACGAGCGCGACGCTGAGCCAGTCGAATCCCACCGTCACCGTCCCCGATCGATCCGTGTTCGAGCCCACCGCCATTCAGATCAGGACGGTGACATCCGAGACGGTTGAGGACAGCGGTTCGGTTGGGCCGCCGAGTCGGGACTGCGTCTCGTTCGACCGGCCTGCTGTTTGTCGCACGCGCTGGGGGACGGCGCCCGTGTAGGCGGGGAACTGGTCGCGGAGGAGAAACCCGTGTTCCGCGAGATAGCTCCCGGTCGTGTGGGCGTCGAACACGGCGACCGCAGCGTCGCTCATGTGTCGAATGGTCGAGCCGTAGCTGATGAGTCCGCCGCGTATTTCCCGGCCGCTGGGCAGCGTGTACGAGGTCGTCGCATACCACTCCGCCGCGTACCGAGGATTGCTCAGGTTGATCTGGTCCGGGAGTGCGATGTACTCGTAGTCGCGTTCGACGGCCATGTTTCGGTACGCGATCGCGGCGTCGACGGAGCCGGTTTCGAACTGACTGATCAACGATGTCTCGGGATAGATCTGGTCCTGTCGCGGGATCTGCTCCCTGAGGTTCGGCGCGTCGTCGTAGTACCGCGAGGCGAGTTCGAACATGAAGAGGGTGCGATACCCGAGCGGATCCTGGTCGGGATCGGTGCGACCGATCGTTACGCGTCCGTCGAGCAGCGGTTCATACCAGCGCTCGGAGCCGGCCTCGGCCAGGCGCGCCCCGCCCTCCGTCTCCGGGTTGTACGCGATGACGACGGAGTTGCTGGTGAACACCGAGTGCCACGGCGGCGACAGCGGCTCCTCGAAGAGGGCCACGTCGGCGACCGAGACGATGTCGGGGTCGCGCTGCCCCTCGGCGATCATTCGGGCGACGGTCGCGGAGCCGTGCGCTTCGATCTCGACCGGAACGTCGACGGCCGGCGCGAGCCCGTTCGCCATCGCGTTCTGCAGACTGCCAGCCGCGAGGATAGCGATCGTCGGCGACTGACCGCCCGCTTCGCTTCTCCCGCCCGTACAGCCCGCGACACCGGCGACGGCCGCGGTCCCGGCAGTCAGGAGGAACCGTCGTCGCATCGTCGGGGAGCGATTCGCCATACGGTGTGCAGAAGTGTTTGAGCCAAAAGCTTAACTCAAACACATCTGTTTAACTACGGCATGGTCTCTGCCGACTCGACCGCGCTGACCGAACGACAGGTGACGGTGCTCGAACTCCGAGAGCAGGGGCGGACACAACAGGAGGTCGCGGATCGGCTGGGAACGACCGACGCGAACGTCAGCGCGATCGAACGAGCCGCGGAACAGAACATCGAGAAGGCGCGCCGCACGCTGGAACTCGCTCGGACGATCCGATCGCCGATCCAGTTCTCCGTCTCCCCGGGGACGAGCTTCGACGATCTGGTCGCCAGCGTCTACGATCACGGGAACGAAGCCGGCGTCAAAATCGCGTACTGCCGTCCGGAGCTGTACACCCACCTCTACGGGGCCCTCGAAGGCTGTACGAACCAGAGTGAGCTGAAGACGACCATCGACGTCGGAATCACCAACGAGGGCGAGGTGAGAGTGTACACCGAGGCGCTCTGACCGCCGCCCCGGCGGGGAGTTCGATCAGCGCTCGGCGTCGGCCGACCGAACGCTTACGACCTCGATCCCGCGACGAAGAAGCGGATCCGCGGCGTCTGCGGAGAGGTACGCCGTCCCCCGTCGAACGCCCGGATCGAACTCGGGGGTGGCCCGAACCGACACGTCGCCGCTGGAAACGACGACGAGCGCTTCGGCGGCCTCGTCGACATCGTCGTCGAGGCCGCGTTCCTCGGCGTCGCTCGGGTTGATCCGGAGCACCGGGGCGGCCGGCCCCTGGGCGGAGCGGTCGGTGGTCCGCCCGCCAGTCACCAGCCGCAGCTCGTCGGTCGCGTCGGGCTCGACGAACGGCTGTGCCGTTCCGAACCGCGCGTACCCGTCCGGCGTTTCGAACCGCTCGCGATAGAGCGGGTCGGCGTCTTCCCCGCCCTCGCCGGCGGGCCACTGGCGGCCTCCCTCTCCGACCGCCGCATCGGAGATCCCAGCGTGCGTGGGCGCGACACGGCACAGTTCGTCGAACACCGCTCCGGCGTCCGCGTACTCGAACGCGGACGGGCGGTCGGTCAACCGCGTCCCGAGGTCGGCGAGTATGTCCCGGTCGGGGCGCGCCTCGCCCGGTGGCGTCTGGACCGGTCGGCTCCGCTGGATCCGGCGCTCCAGGTTCGTGAAGGTCCCCGCCTTTTCGGTTCCGGCCGCGGCCGGCAACACGACGTCCGCGTGTCGCGTGGTCTCGTTCGCGACGAGGTCGACGGCGACCAGCGAATCGATCGCGTCCAGTCGGCGCTGCACCCACTCCCGGTCGCGTTTCGATATCGCGGGGTTCTCGCCGACCACGAGCGCGCCCCGGATCTCCCCGCCGAAAGATTCGAGCAGCGCCGTCGCCGTCTTGCCGGGCGTCGGCGGCGGCGCGACGCCCCACTCGGACTCGACCCGCTCGCGCGCGGTCGCCGCCGTCACCGGCTGGTGCCCCGGCAACCTGTCGGGGACGCAGCCGGCGTCGGCGGCGCCCTGCTCGTTGGCGAGCCCGCGGAGCACGTACAGGCCGGATCCACGTCGCCCGACGTTCCCCGTCAGCAGCAGCATGTTGAGCAGCGCCTCCGGCGCGTTCAGCGCGCCCGTGCCACCCTCGATCCCGGTCCCGACGAGCCCGGCGATCCGGTCGGCGTCCGCCAGCCGGGACGCCACCGCTTCGATCGTCTCTCCCGTGACTCCCGCGGCCGTGAGGGCGGCGGCGGGTTCCGCGTCGGCCATCGACGCCGCGAACCGCTCGAACCCCCGTGTCCGGGCGTCGACGAAGGACCGATCGACGCCGGTTTCGGCCGCGAGGAGCCGCCGGCTCAGACAGTCGAACACCAGCGCGTCCGTCCCCGGTCGCGGCGTGACGTGGATGTCGGCCAGCCGTGTCGTCCGGTTTCCGGCCGGCTCGATGTGGACGAGCGTGGCCCCGTCGTTGACCGCCGGCCTGACGAAGCTGTTGAACGCGACCGGCTGTCGTTCGGCGGGGTTGGCCCCGGCGACGAGGATGACATCCGCCTCCCGGAGGCCGGCGAGGCTGTTCGTCGTCGCCGGCCACCCCACCCGGTCTTCGAGGATCCGCGCCGTCGAGGCGTGGCAGAGCCGGGAGCGGTTGTCGACGTTGTTCGTCCCGAGCATCCGGGCGAGCTTCTGGAGGAGGTAGTTCTCCTCGTTCGTGCAGTGGGGCGCGCCGAGAAACGCCAGCGCGTCCGGGCCGTCTGCGCGCAAGATGGATCCGAACGACGCTTCGACGCGCTCGTAGGCGGTCTCCCACGACGCCGGTCGCAGCTCCCCGCCTCGCCGAACGAGCGGCGTCGTGAGGCGATCGTCCGGCGTGTCGAACGCGGTGACGCCGTTCCGGCAGAGCCGCCCGTCGGGGTTCGCCGGGCCGGCGACGCCCTGCGCACGCGATTCGTCGGCCGTCGGTTTCAACCGGCAGCCGACGCCGCAGAGCGGGCACACCGTCTCATCGGGCGTTCGATCGGACACGGTGTCTCTCAGCGCCTGAGGCCGCGTCCCTGGGCCTTCAGGAACTCGACGAGGTAGCCGAGGCCGTCGCGGGCGTCGCGGCTCCGGAGCTCGCGGAGGAGGCCGAGGACCCCGACGCGTTCGGAACTGCGCTGTGCCTCGCCGACGGCGCCGAGGAGGTTGTTCAGCCCCTCCGCGGTGTCCTCGTCGATCTCGAGGGCCGAGAGCGTGTTCGCGAGATCGACGAGCTCCTCGAGTTGGCCGCCGCGCTGCAGTTCGAGCACCAGGTCCAACGCCTCGACGATCTCGGTCCCGTTGTCTTCGAGCGTCGTCGACAGCTCCTCGACCTCCGCCGCGGAGAGCGACTCGGTGAACGCCGTCGCGATGGCCACGAGGTCGTCGAGGTGTCCCTCCCGCTGGAGGACGAGAACGGTGTCCAGCGACGCGGACAGCTCCTCGGCGTTGTCGCCGAGGTCGGTCGCGAGCGTCGCCGCCCCGTCCGTCGAGAGGCCGTCGGCGGCCGCCACGAGGTTGGCGGCCGAAGCGGTGACGTGCTCGAGCTCGTCCTCGTCGGCGCTCGCCGCGATCAGGACGGCCGTCGAGAGGACGTCTTGGAGTTCGTCGGTGCTGTCGACGGCCTCCGCGAGCGCCTCGCCGTGCGTGGAGAGCGCCTCCTGTAACGCGGCGTCGCCCTCGCCGTTCGTCTCCCGCTTCGTCGACCCGTGAGTCGCCGTCTCGGGGTAGCTCTCGGTCGGTTTCGCCATCTCAGTCGTCACCCCCGGCGGCGGCGTCGGCGGCCGTAACGGCTTCCGGATCGCCCTCGTCCGGAGCGATCCGAACCGCGGACACCTTGAACTCCGGCGTCGCGGCGGCGGGATCGAGGTGTTCCTCGTCCGTGAGGCGGTTGACGGCGCTCTCGGCGAAGTGGATCGGGATGAAGACGCTCTCGGGGCCGACCCGATCCGTCACCTGCGCGGGGACGACGATCTCACCGCGGCGCGAGGTGACGCGAACCATGTCGCCGCTTTCGATCCCGTAGTTTGCGGCGGTGTCGGGGTTGATCTCGATGAAGTCGCTCGGCGTGTACTGCATGATCCCCTCCTCGCGGTGCGTCATCGTGCCGGTGTGGTACTGGTAGAGGACGCGCCCGGTCGTGAGCGTGAACGGGTACTCCTCGTCCGGGGTCTCCGCCGGTTCGCTGTAGCCGACGGCCTGGAGGTGGGCCTTGCCGTCGTCGGTGTTGAACGCGTCCGCGTAGAGCCGTTCGGTTCCGGGATGGTCCTCGTCCCAGCAGGGCCACTGGAGCCCGCCCTCCGACTCGACGCGGTCGTGGGTCACCCCGCCGTACAGCGGCGTCAGCGAGTTCACCTCCTCCATGATCTCGGCGGTCGAGTCGTACGACCACTCCCGTCCCATGCGGTTCGCGAGGGCTTGGAGGATCTCCCAGTCGGGCCGGGAGTCTCCCTTCGGCTCCATCACCTCGTTGACCATCTGTACCGTGCGGTCCGTGTTCGTGAACGTCCCCGTCTTCTCGACGAACGAACACGCGGGAAGCACCACGTCGGCGTACTGCGCGGTCTCGTTGACGAACAGGTCCTGGACGACGAGGAACTCCAACTCTTCGAGGATGTCCTCGGCGTGGTTGACGCCGGGTTCGGAGAGCGCGGCGTTCTCGCCGATGATGTACATCCCCCTGAGGTCGTCGTCGTCGGCCGCGAGGAACATCTGGGTCGTGTAGTAGCCGTACTCCGGCGAGATCTCGCACTCCCACGCCTCCTCGAACTTCGCGCGTATCTCGTCGTCGGCGATGTCCTGGTAGCCCGGGAAGTTGTCCGGGAGCGGCCCCATATCACCGCCGCCGCCCTGCACGTTGTTCTGGCCGCGGAACGGCGAGACGCCCGTCCCCGGCTTCCCGAGGTTGCCGGTGACCGCGGCGAGGTTGGCCATCGCCATCACGTTCTCCGTCCCGTGGGAGTGTTCGGTGAGCCCGAGCGTCCAGCCGAACACGCACCTGTCGGCGTCGGCGATCGTTTCGGCGGCGGAGACGATCTCCTCGTGCGGAACGCCGGTGACCTCCTCGACGCGTTCGGGGGTGAACTCCTGGACCGCCTCTCTCACCGCCTCGAACCCGGTCGTCCGCTCCTCGACGAACGCCTCGTCGTACAGGTCGTTGTTGACGATGTGGCGCGTGATCGCGTTGATCCAGACCGCGTCGTATCCCGGGTTCACCCGGGTGTACTGGGTCGCGTACTCCGCGATCTGGACCTCGCGGGGATCGAAGACGAGGAGGTCGGCCCCGTCTCGAACGTTCTGTTTGATCCGCGTCGCGAGCACCGGGTGCGCCTCCGTCGTGTTCGACCCCGTGAGGAGGACGCAGTCGGCGATCTCGAGGTCGTCGGTGCTTATCGAGGCGGCGCCGTAGCCGTACGTCTTCGCGAGCCCGGCGACCGTCGAGGAGTGGCACAGCCGGTTGCAGTTGTCGACGCTGTTGGTGCCGAGCACCTGTCTGGCGAACTTCCCCATCAGGTAGTTCTCCTCGTTGGTCGCCTTCGAGGAGGCGATCACGGACAGGGCCTCGCCGCCGTGCTCCTCCTGTATCGACCCGAGCCCCTCGACGACGCGAGAGAGCGCCTCGTCCCACGTCGCCTCGCGGAACTCGCCGCGCTCGTCCCGCACGAGCGGCGTCGTCAGGCGGTCGTCGGAGTTGACGAAGTCGTACCCGAACTTCCCCTTGACGCAGGTGGAGATGCCGTTGACCGGCGCGTCCTCGGCTTCGGTGGGTCGCGCGGCCAGGATCTCCTCGCCGTCCGAGTAGAGATCGAACCGACACCCCACCGCGCAGTAGCCGCAGGTCGTGTCGGCGACGTTCAGCTCCTCCAACCGCTTGTCGCCGATCGACTGGGCGATCTCGAACAGCTTGCCCTCCGACAGCGTCTCCGCGGCGACGCCCTCGGCGACGTGCTCGACGTTCTGGAGGGCCTGCCGTTTCGCCGCTTGCATGTACCCCGCGACGCCGTCCATCTCGTCGTCGCTCACGGCCACTCACCCCCTCGTTCAGCGGCGTCTCCCCACTCGTCGCCGGATGCTCGGTCGGACTCCGCCGTCTCCCCGCCGCCCGTCGCCGCTCCGCCCCCACCGTCGGTCCGCGAGCGGTCCCCCCCCGACGCGTCTCCCCGCTTTTTGGCCGTCATCGGGCCCTTCGTCTTCCCGGTGTTCTCGTACGACTTGCCGACGCTGTTCTTCTGTGTGAACCCCGGCAGCGGGATCGTCGTCGCGTCCTCGATCCCCTTCTCGACGAGCGACCCGGTCGGACAGACGGTCGCGCAGTGCCCGCAGGAGACGCAGGTGGAGTCCTCCATCGTCTCGGCGTCGCTCTGGAAGCCGATCCGGGTGTCGCTCCCGGACCCCTCCAGCCGAAGCACCCCCTCGACCTGGACGTCGTTGCACGCCTCGACGCACCGGTTACAGAGGATACACTTGTTGCGGTCGATCTGGATGAACGACGACGAGTCGTCGATCGGCTCGTACTCGTCGCGATCGTCGAGCACGCCGTAGCGCGGCTCCTCGACCTCCGCGTCGATGGCGGCGTCTTGGAGCTCACAGCGACCGTTCTTGCCGCAGGTCGTACACCGGAGGTTGTGGTTCGAGAGGACCAGGTCGAGGTTCACGTCCCGCGCCTGCGAGGCGTCGGCGGCGCCCGTCCGTACCGTCATCCCGTCCTCTACCGGGAAGCTACAGGCGGGGACGACGCCGTGGTCGTCGGTCTCGACCATGCAGGTCCGACACTCGCTGCGGGGACCGATTCCCTCTCGACCGTAGTGACACAGCGCCGGGACGTTCTCGTCGGTCTCGATCCGCTCGATGGCGTCGATCAGCGTTTCGCCGACGCCGACCGTCGCCGTCGTCCCGTCGATGGTCACCGTCGCCGGCGCGTCGCGTTCGACCGGCGGATCGGACGCGGTTCCCGGGGCGATCTCCTCCGTCAGGGGCGGTGCGTCAGCCGTTTCCTGTCGTTGTGAACTCATGGTATCAGGCCTCCAGTGGCTCGAGACAGCTCCCGGCCGGGCACCGGCCGTCGGCGTGCGCCTCGAACTCGTCTCCGAACGCCGAGAGGGCGGTCCGGGCCGGCCGCCCGGCCTGCACGCCGAACGCACAGATGCTCGATGACGTCATCACCTCGATCAGCTCGTCGATCGCGTCCGGGTCGTACCCCCCGTCGTACACCTCCCGGAGGAGTCCGGCGAGCTGCGTCGTCCCCTCCCGACAGGGAACGCAACGACCGCAGTTCTCCTCCGCGGCGAGCTGCGTCCGCTGCCCGACGAATTCGACGACGCACCGGTCGGCGGACAGCACGCGAACGACCCCGTCCGAACCCAACTGCGCGGCGCCCAGTTCGGCCGGGGCGACGCCCACCGACAGGTCGTCCGTGACACCGCCGAACTGCCCGCCGACCGAGACCGCCTTGAGCTCGCCGGCGACGGCGGCCGCGTCGACGACGGTCTCCAGCGTTTCGGTTTCCGGGACCTCGACGGTCGCCGGGTGGTCCACGTCTCCCGTGACCGACAGCGCTCGAGTCTCCGGGGGCGCTCCCTCTCGAAGCGCGACGGAGAGCTGCGCGAGCGTTCGCGGGGTGTGAACCACGGTCGGTCGGCCGTGGAGGCCGACCGCGTCGAGATCGGGCGGGCGGATCCGGGCTTCCAGCCGGTGGTTCCCCTCGATGGCTTCGATCGCCATCGACGGCTCGGCCGCCCGGTACGTCGCCGGCCCGGTCACGACGTCGACCGGGACCGAGGGGGCCGGGTAGTTCGCCGCCGCCTCCCGCGCCGTCTGGACGGCGCGCTCGTCGTCGCTCGACGCGTACACGATGACCTCTTCGGCACCGAGCGCCCCCGCCAGTCCGGCGGCGCCGTCCAACACCTCGAGCGGCGCGCTTTCGAGCAACAGCGCGTCCGCCGGGTTCCCGTGGGCGTTCACCACGACGGCCGGATCACCGTCACCCTCGCGCACGTCTCGCCACGGCTCCGCGAGCGGGGCATCCTGCCGGATATCTCCCCACCCTCGGCCGTCGAGTTCCGCCCCGACCTCCATCACGGTCTCCGGGTCCGGATCGGTGAACCCCCCCGCCGCCTCGTGATCGTCGGGATCGGTCGGTCGCCGCCAGCCGCAGGCGCCGAGCGCGTCGCGAACGCCGGTTTGCAGTCCCGGGAGGTCCGGCGTCGGCAACCGGGACCGCCCCGGCTCGTGGTCGCGGACGTCGTCCGGATCGCCGGCGGTGACATCGCCGGCGTCGCCGACGCGCGTGGCGATCTCGTCGATCCGATCGGTCGGACACCGGGCGTGAAACGCGGTTCGGCCACCGAGCGTCACCATGACGAGTGGTTCGACTGCCGGTACCCCGGTGGGTCCGACTAACGCGACCGCGCTGTCGGCCCCCGAAACCGACTCAGGAAGGCGACTCGGACCAGCGACCCGGAGCACTGGACCGTCGTCTGCGGTGAGTAGTGTCATTTGATACCGTCTGTCAGGACACTTAACCCGCAATATCATAAATGACCGGGGTGAATACGCGGAGTTAACCGGAAGCAGTTACACTATTACGGTGGCTGTCTGCGTATTCGCGAGCGCGAGCGAGACGGAGATGCCGTCTCTTTCGCAGCGTGCCCCGTGTTGTACGGAGCATGGGTCCGACCGCTTCCACCCAGTCTATCGCTCGAGGGAGATACCCTACACCCATACGTTGATGGTCTGAGACGCGTCACTACTCACGCACTCGCGGCACCGCGTTGCGCATCCGATCATGAACGCTACAAACCCAGCGACCGGCGAAGTCGTGGCAACGTACGACGAACACACGGACGAGGAGGTGGCGGACGCGCTCGACGCTGCTGCCAGCGAATTCGCGTCGTGGGCCGAGCGCCCGATTCGGGAGCGAGCGGAGCTGATGGCTGACGCCGCCGACGTCCTCCGCGATAACAACCGACGGTACGCCGAGATCATGACCGAGGAGATGGGGAAACCCATCTCGCAGGCGCTGGGCGAAGTCGAGAAGTGCGCGTGGGTCTGCGACCACTACGCGACGCACGCGAGCAGCTATCTCACCTCGGACGGCCACCCCAGTCCCCCGGGAACGACCGTTCGGACCGAGTACGAGCCGATCGGCCCGGTGCTCGCGGTCATGCCGTGGAACTTCCCCCTCTGGCAGGTGTTCAGGTTCGCGGCACCGAACCTCACCGCGGGCAACGTCGGGCTGCTGAAACACGCCTCGAACGTGCCCGGCTGCGCGCTGGCCATCGAGGAGGTGTTCGAGGAGGCCGGCTTCCCCGACGGCGCGTTCCAGACGCTCCTGGTCGGGTCCGAGAGGGTCGACGACGTGCTCGACGACGACCGAGTGCGCGCGGCGACGCTCACTGGCAGCGGGCCCGCCGGTCGGTCGGTCGCCGCGAAGGCCGGTGAGAACCTCCAGAAAACCGTCCTCGAGCTGGGCGGCAGCGACCCGTTCATCGTCTTGGACGATGCCGACGTCGAGGACGCCGCGGAGACGGGGGCATGGGCCCGGAGCATGAACGGCGGCCAGTCCTGCATCGCCGCGAAGCGGTTCGTCGTCCACGACGCCGTGTACGACGAGTTCCTCGAGGCGTTGCTGGCGGAACTGCGCGATCTCACTGTCGGTGACCCGCTGCGCGAAGAGACGGACATCGGCCCGCAGGCGCAGCGCCACTTGATGGAGGAGCTCCACGGGCAGGTCGAGGCGAGCGTCGACGCCGGCGCGACGATCGAGCTGGGCGGCGAGCCGCTCGAGCGCGACGGCTCGTTCTATCCGCCGACCGTTCTGACGGACGTGCCCGACGGCTGTCCGGCGGACGACGAAGAGCTGTTCGGCCCGGTCGCCGCCGTGTTCCGCGCCGAAGACGAGGCGGAAGCGGTCCGGATCGCCAACGATACTCGGTTCGGGCTCGGGGCGAGCATCTGGACCGAGGACCGCGACCGGGGTGCCGCGGTCGCCTCTCAGATCGACGCCGGCTGCGTCTACATCAACCAGTTCGTCAAATCCGACCCCCGGGTGCCGTTCGGCGGCGTCAAAGACTCCGGCTACGGCCGAGAGCTCTCGGAGGCGGGGATCAAGGAGTTCGTCAACGAGAAGACCGTCTGGGTGGAGTAACCCGTCACCCCGGAGCAGTTGGTCGGTCGCGGCGGAATCGGTCTCATTGGCGTGTCCGCGTGATGAGGACCGCTGACCCGACTGCGACCGTGTTCAGCCCGACCAGCACCAGAAAGGCGCCCTCGTAGCCGCCCGTGGCGTCGCGGATGGAGCCGGTGACGACCGGTAACACCAGCGCGACGAGGTTGCCGATCGCGATGACCATCGCGAGCGCGCTGCCTTCGCTGGCGGTCGCGTCCGCGGCGACGTTGTAGATCGCGCCGAACGGAAGCGACACCGCCAGCATGACGAGGAGCGGCAGTACGACGCGGAGCGGCCCCGCGGGCGCCGCGGCGAGCGTGCCGAACCCGAGCACGGCGACCGCCGACGCGCCGGCGATGATCTTCGGATCGGTCACCGGAAACCTGACGACGACGCTCCCGCCGGAGGCTCGGCCGAGGGTCGCGACGCCGAGCACGAGTGCGTTTAACGGGCCGAAGACGCCAAGGTCCTCGAAGTACGAGGTGATGAACGCCGAGAGCGTCAGGTACGACCCGATGGCGGCCACGTAGCAGAGCGACGCGAGGATGACGACCGGATTCGTCAGCACCGACCCGCCGGCGGTTTCGGACGCCGACTCTGACGGCCCCGTCAGTCGGTCGTGCCGGTTGCGATAGAGTGCGCCCACCGCGGGCACCGCGATGAGGGTACCGAGTGCGTGGATACCGATCCCCCCGGTCGCCGTGACGAGCCGCGGCGTGATCAGGAAGCCGAACGCCCCACCGAGGGTCAACATCCCACCGTACACGCCCTGCTGGCGGCTCGCGGCGTCGCCGCTGTAGAGGCGCGCGATGTGCGTGGCACCGACGCTGAGCACCAGCCCGGCGGCGATCCCCCACAGGAACCGGAGCGCGAGCACCGTCGGAAACGTCGGGGCGAAGTCCACGGTCGACGCGAGCCCCGCCTGGGCGACCGTCGCGACGATCAACAGCCGGGTCGTCGTGGTCCGCTCGACGAGTCTGCTCGCCGGCCACTGCGCGAGGACGAGCGGAAGCAGGATCGCCGAGAGCATGAGGCCGAACGACGTGTAGCCGATGTCGTACTGGCTCAAGTAGAAGTCCGGGACGCCGGCGTATCCGAACATCACGTACCCCATGCTTACGATCGCGAGGTGGGGCGCGACCCGCAGGCCGAGCGGGGGGCTGGTGTGACTCATTCATCGGATCGTCCACCGTTGTTCACTGAGTCAGTGTCCCTCCCGGTAATCTTGTCACCCACTGCGTCGCCGTACGCGGCTCGGGCGTGCTCGCTCGAGCACTCGTATGAACACGCATGAATCCCGTATAGTGCCGGACGAGGTCGGAACACCTCACTCTGTCCGCGTCCCGACCGTTCAGTGAGATCATCGATCGCCTCGTTCGCATCCTCATCAAGCGAGACAATCACACGATCAATCGCCATCTGCTACCGCCATCACCTAGGGCGTCAATAGTCAACGGCCCCCACAGGCGCGTGGGACGGGTGAATAAAACGAGACGACCTCGTCGCAACCCTCGGTCGCCGACGGTTCGTCGAGAGCCGCGCCGGTCGCGGCGCGAACCGCTCGGAGACGCGGGGCCGAATTGCGGGTCGATCGCGACAGCGGCGGCACGCAGTCGACTCGTCGCAGCGTCAGCCAAGAAGAGAGCGTCAGCTTTCGGCGGCGGGGGCCGCAGTCTCGGACTGGTCGTACGTGGCCTCGAACTCGTGGATGAGCTGTCCCATCTTCGCGTACCAGTCGTTGAGCAGCCGCTGCATGTCATCGGCGATCTTGGAGGGGTCCGTCGGGGAGTAGACGTGGTAGTAGCCGCCCTGGTCGTAGTTGATCTGGTTTTTCTCGATGAACCCGGTCTGCAGCAGCCGCTGCACGGCACGGTAGGCGGTCGAGCGTTCGCGATCGACGGCCTCGGCGATTTCGTCGACGGTCAGCGGTTCTTCGGCCTCGACGAGGGCTCGGAAACACACCTTGTCGAGCTCCGTGAGACCGTGGAAGCACCCCAACAGTCCGTCACACGTCATATCCCGATGGAGTTGTTCAGACATCGAATCAGGCATTGGTATCGCTGTCTCGTAGGCGTTGGGCGGTTAAAAGACTTTGTACAGTTCGCACAATTCTGCACAGAGCCTCGCTGAACAGACGGACGACGCACGCGCAGTCATCCATCTATTAACACGACAAAATTAGCCAGACGACGAACACGCGATCCGAACAGAGTACCGCGGTTCAGTCCGCCATCGCAGTCCCCTGACGTTGCGTCTTACGGAGCGACGTGACCGTCGTGTAGAGGATTGCGAAGGCGACGACGACTGCCGCACCGATGACGAGCACCAGTCCGAGCAGTTCGAGAGCCGGGCTGCCGATGTAGGAGCCGATCTCGCCGATGCCCACTGCAACGGCGCCGATCAACAGCATCCCGCCGAAGTAGATCTTAATTCCGTCGGAGTCGACGACGGCGGTCGCGGCGGACCCGATACGCGCACCGAGTGCGCTCCCGAACAGCAGCGGGGCGACGATCCCGAGATCGACGCCGCCGCCCTGGCCGTAGAGGTAACTCCCGAGGCCACCGGAGAAGACGATCTCGAAGAGGTCAGTCCCGACGGCGACGGGCACCGGGACGCCGATGGCGTAGATCATCGCCGGCATCCGGATGAAGCCGCCACCGACGCCGAGGAAGCCGGACAGGAGGCCGGTCGCGAAGGCGACGGCCGTAATGACCCACGCGGAGACGCGGACGTCGCCGCGGAGCGTCACCATCGGCGGAATCCGAACGGTCTGCTGAATCTTCTTCGCGATCTCGGGGATTTCGTACTCGTCGAGGTCTTTGTCGGCCGCCTCGTGGTCGACCCCGCCCCCGCCGTCACCCTTCATGGCGTCACGGGTCACCATCGCACCGACGCCGCCGAGCAGAACCACGTAGGCGACGCTGATGATGCCGCCGGCGAGTCCCAGCGACTCGAGGTAGTAGACGCTCGCGCGCCCGGCCTCGATGCCGATGGTCGTCCCCGTGATCATGATTACGCCGAGCTTGTAGTCGACCTGCCCGAGATCGTGGTGTTTCAGGGTCGCGATGACGGCCGTCCCGAAGACGAACGCCATCCCGCTACCGACCGCGACGGGCGCCGGGTAGTCCAGCATCAGCAGGGCGGGAGTGACGAGGAACGATCCCCCCATGCCGAAGAACCCGAACAGGACCCCGACCACGAGGCCGAACCCGACGAACAGCCCCAACATCTCGGGGCTCGTTCCCAGGATCCCGGCCCAGTCGAGAACGCTATTGAGCATTCGATTCACCTCCGATGAGGAGCTTCATGATGTAGGGCTGAAAGAGCCGTTCGAAGCCACCGTACCCCACGTACAGCACGACCGCTTCGAGGAGGATCGCCCCGATGAGCAAGGCCGTCTCGGGGTCCCAAGTCGGTATCTCTAATCCTGCCATCGATTCTCACTCCGATTACCGAACGCGGAAATTCGCTGTTGGCACATTTCTACTCAGTACCCTCTACCTGCTTCGTGCCTATAACGGTTTTGGGCTTTCTGTACAATACTATATCCGGGTAACTTCCGCCGGAGTACCGATAACTTACAGAGAACATACGGCACTCTCGCGCACGATCGACTCATAAACCGGTGATGACCGAGAGATCGGCTCCAGTTCTGTACACTGCTTGCCGGAGTAACCACGGAGTTGCGCACAATGCGGTTGTGGTTAGAGAAGGGACAGCCGTGACAGAGTGGTCAGAAGAGGAGCGAGCCGGCAGCGTACGCGAGCGAAAACGAGAGGAGGAACGATCCCGCCCACGCCCCGACCGTCAGGAGGAGCTTTCGCGCGTCCACCGCCTCGCGGCCGCCGACCGCGGCGCCGCTCCCGATGATGGCGCTGACGACGATCTCGTTGAACGAGACCGGGACGCCCAACAGGACGGCCAGCTGCGCGATCAGGAACGACGGGACGAGCGCCGAGATCGAGCGTCGCGGCCCGAGCGACGAGTAATCTTGGGCGAGCGATTTGATCATCCGCGGCGCACCCGTCCACGACCCGACGAGCATCCCCAGGCCGCCGCCAACGAGGACGGCGAACGCCGAGACCATCTCCACGTCGTCGAGCAGCGGCAGCAGCGGCCCGATGGCGAGACCGACCTGGCTTCCGCCCGCGGAGAACGCGACGAGCGACCCGAGCGCGAGCAGCACGCGCCGCAGGCCGCCGGCTTCGTCGCGCCGGATGTCCCGCCAGACGACCACCGCGATGGCCAGCGCCGCGAGGGCCGTCACGCCGACCGCCGACGCGACACCGTCGACCCCCAGCGTCCGCTGTCCGAGTCCGCGGATGGTCCCCGACGTGCCGCCCGCCCCGAGGAAGCTGAACTGGACGTTCACGAGGACGGCTCCGACGAGGCCGGCGAGAAACGGAATGCTGTACCGTTCGGGGACGTCGGGACGCGGAAGCAGGCTCGCGATGGTGAACGCGATGCCACCCCCGACGAAGGGGGTGAGCACCCAGACGGCGGCGATCTGCCGGTATTTCGGCCAGACCGGCGTCCCACCGAGCGCGAGGCCGACGCCGATGACGGCCCCGGTAACGGTGAACGCCGTCGCGATCGGGTAGCCGGTCGTGATCCCGACCGCCATCAACCCCGCACCCAACACGAGCACGAGGATGACGCCGGTAACGGGCAGGCTGATACCGCCGACGAGGCCGCTGCCGATGGCTTCCGAGACGTTCCCACCCTGCGTGACGGCGCCGGCGAAGCCGAAAATGCCGACGAAAAATGCGGCCCGCATGGTCGCGATGGCGTTGGCGCCGACGGCGGGCGCAAACGGGGTGGCCCCGCTCGACCCAGCGCCGATGACCCACGCCATAAACAGGCTGGCGAGCGCTGCACCGATGAAGAGGGCGACGAGAGCGGGGTCCATGGCGGGTCGTTAGTCCGCGCCCGTCGCGCTACTGTTGCGCACCTGGCTCCGGCTTCGCCAGTACCCCTGCGCGTAGGCGCCGAGGAACATCCCGGCGAGCGCCCAGAGGATGGTGACGTTACCGACGCCGAGGCTCGCGTACGCCGCGCCCGGGCAGATGCCCGAGAGCCCCCAACCGACGCCGAAGACGGCGCCGCCGATGAGGACGTTCCGATCGAACGGCTTCAGGCGGCGCTCGTAGCGGTCGCCCGTGAGCGGCGCGGCGTCCCGGATGCGAGGCAGCACCGCGAACGCGATCCCGGAGACGATGGCGGCGCCGAACATCACGAACGGGAGGCCGAGGTCCTCGAACGTGAGGAAGTTCAACACGACCTCCGGGCGCGCCATGTGGCTGAACCCGAGCCCGAACCCGAACACCAGGCCGCCGACGAACACCAGCGGCTTGAACAGCGGATGACGGTCCGTCACGGGCTCACCCCCAGCGCGGCGACGACCTGTGCGGTTCCGATAGCGACCGCCAGGAACGTTACCACCCCGACGAGCGATGTCTTCGACGCCGAGCCGACGCCGCAGACGCCGTGGCCGGAGGTGCAGCCCTTCCCGACCCGGGTCCCGATACCGACCAGGATCCCGCCGAAGAACAGCCGCCACGGCTGCACGTCGGTCATCCACAGGGTCACGCCGGCGACCTCGTAGAGCTGGCCGGTCGTTCCGGGCTCGTACAGCGAGCTCGTGACCAGGCCGGACTGGAACGTCGCGGCGAACGCCAGGCCGCCGAGGATGATGCCGACCGTGAAGACGACCCGCCAGTCCCGGGAGGCGACGTACCGCCGGAACCGCGGTTGGTCGGAGACGTACGACAGCGTCGACTCCAGGAACGTGCTCGCCCCGGCCGGGATGCCCGTGCCGGCGTATATCAGGACGGTCCCGAGGCCGACGAGCAGGCCGCCGACGGCGTAGCGACTGATCCCGTTCGGGAAGAAGTCGGCGACCGCCTGGAGCAGTACTGGGTCAGCAACCATCGGCGTCGTTAGTCACCCGCGAGGGAGTTCTGGCTGGCGGCGCAGTTGTTCGGCCCGAGCTCCAGCGTGAACGCCTCTTGGTCATCGACGGCGTTCTGACCGAGGTTGGTCGCGATGATCTTCTCGTAGTTGGCCGGCCGGGGCGGCATGTCGGACAGGATGAGGTCGACGAAGTCGTCCTCGTCCATCGTGAGTGCGTCCATCTCCTCGACGATCTCGCCGATCGGCGCCGTGTAGGTGCCGTCGTCGGCGGGCTCGGCTGCGTCGCTGAAGTGCGCGCCGCCGATCAGGGTGTCGTCGGGGAGCGTCAGGACGCGCTCCTGCAGCGATTCGTACAGCATGCGGGCAGCGTCGGGGGCGCCGTCGTCACCCTCTTCGAGGTCGGGACGCGCGACGCTCTCGATGAACAGCCCGTCGCCGGTGGCCAGCAGGCCGTCGTCGACGAGGTACGAGGTCATCCCGGTCGTGTGACCGGGCGTGTAGACGGTCTCGATGGTGGCGTCGCCGACTTCGAAGGTGTCGCCGTCAGCGGCGGTCGTCAGCTGGTCGGCGTAGGTGACGCCGCGGTCGACGGCGGCGTCGGGAATGACGCCCTCGACGCCTTCGTCGGCGAGGTCGCGCACCCCCGAGATGTGGTCGGCGTGGATGTGCGTGTCGAGCGCGTACTCGAGCTCGACGCCGAGCTCCGCGGCGTCGTCGAGGTAGCGGTCGGTGAACGCGCGCAGGGGATCGATGACGGCGGCCGCCTCGTCGTCGTAGACGAGGTAGCCGAGGCAGCCCGAGGACGGGCGCTGGTA
Organism: Halorubrum sp. FL23; assembly: GCF_052439115.2. Taxonomy (NCBI): domain Archaea; kingdom Methanobacteriati; phylum Methanobacteriota; class Halobacteria; order Halobacteriales; family Haloferacaceae; genus Halorubrum; species Halorubrum sp. FL23. Next base: position 15,818 of record NZ_JBQVRO020000012.1, on the reverse strand, counting down.
CTGCAGCAGCGTGCCGGCGCCGTCGTAGCGTTCGACTTCGACGGCCTCGTAGATGCTCGCCCAGCCGTTCATCCCATCTTCGAGGTGGTTCACGTCGTAGCCGCGTTCGGCGAGCGTGCCCGCGACGTACTCGCTCGCGCCGCCCTTCGCGCACAGGACGGTCACCTCGCGGTCGTCCGGGATCTGTTCGAGGACGCTCTCGTCGATGTCGTCTTCGAGGAACTCGAAGTACGGGACGTTGATCGACGTCACGTTTGCGGCGTCGATGCGCCACTCCTCGTAATCGGATTGCATGCGCGCGTCGAGAATCGAGATCTCCTCGCCGGCGTCGATACGGTCCTTCAGCGTTTCCGGGTCGACAGAGTCCACGTCGACATCCGGAGTCGGGAAGTCGTCGGCGTTCATGTTGTGCAATCATCCCTACTGGGTGGACGTACAAAAGCATTCGCATAGTAATTCCTATTCTAAGCAATACTATTGCCAATGTCGCCTGCGCTATTACCGCCCAAACCCGTAAAATGAAGTCATTAGGGCCAGATGACGGGATACGCGCGTGAGTAGTTGTTTGTAGTTTCTACAAGAATCGACAATCTTTTACTTAGCCAGGGGGTATTGTGTGATAGCTCCAATACAGACTACCGGAGCAGATTACCAATGAGTGCTGAATTCGACATCACGGAGACGCTCGACGTCACAGGTGCATCGTGTCCCATGCCAGTTGTCAAGACGAAGTCCGCCATCGACGACCTCGCCGAGGGCGCGGTCCTCGAAGTGGTGGCGACCGATCCGGGAAGCATGAGCGACATCGACGGCTGGGCGTCTGGAACCGACGGCGTCGAACTCCTCGATCAGGAGGAAGGCGACGACGTGTACAAACACTACGTCCGGAAGACGGAGTAACGATGAGTACGGACACCCCCGACGGGTCGGCTGACGACGCGCCCTCGCGTGCGGAGCTGGCCGCGCGCGTCGACGAGCTCGAGGACGCGCTCGCCGAGGCGACCGACGGGGACGATACCAAGAAGATGAGCATCATCGCGACGAAGGGGACGCTTGACATGGCGTACCCCCCGCTCATCCTCGCCAGCACCGCCGCCGCGTTCGGCTACGAGGTGACCGTCTTCCACACGTTCTGGGGGCTGGACATCCTGCACGAGGAGCGTTCGAAGAACCTCAAACTGAGCTCCGTCGGCAACCCCAACATGCCGGTGCCGAACGCCGTCGCCGCGCTGCCCGGTATGGACCGCGTGACGACGATGATGATGGAGCGAAAGATCGACGACAACGACACGGCCACCATCGAGGAGCTCATCGAAACCAGCCTCGACATGGGCGTGGAGTTCCAGGCCTGTCAGATGACCATCGATCTAATGGGCTACGACGAGGACAACTTCTATGACGGCGTCACCACCGGCGTCGGCGCCGCCACCGCCCTCCAGGACATGGCGGAAGCCGACATCCAACTGCTCGTGTGACGCACACTCGGAGTTGGAGTTGTTAACTCGACGCGCCGGGGGTCGAGAGTACCAGCGTCACCGCACGGACCCGAGGCGGGTTCGTGAGCGCAACACCCGGCACGAAAACACCGCCGACGGGGCGCGAAACGGCAGTCGTTCGCTATTCTGCGCGGCCATCGGTACGTTCCCGCCCGATCGCGCCCGCGATCGCCAGCAGGAAGCCGAGCCCGTACTGGACATCCGAATCGCGGAGCTCCCGCACCAATCCGACGGGACCGACCCGTTCGGTGGGCTCTCGCTCCGCTTCGCCGACGCTCGCCAGCAGCGTCTCGATGCCGTCACGCGTGTCGTCGTCGGACGCCGTCTGCGCGACCTCGCCGAGCGCAGCGCCGGTGCCGGCCAGCGACGCGACCATCTCGTCGTCGAGCGCCGCGGTCCCCAGCGACGCGACCCCCGCGAGATCGGCCAGCTCGTCGAGCGCCCCGCTCTGCTGGAGGCGGATCAGCGTCTCTATCGCCTCCCGCAGATCGTCGCCGTTCTCCCCGATCGTCTCGGCTAATTCCGCGGTTTCGTCGGTCGCCAGCCCGTCCGCGGACTCCGCGAGTGTCGATCCGGTGGCCGAGAGCTCGCGGACCATCTCGTCGGTGAGCGCGCTCTCACCCAGCGAGAGCACCCCCAGCAGTTCGTTGACGGCGTCGAGGTGCTCCACGAACTCGGCGACCGCCTCGGGGTTCTGCTCGATCGCCTCCTCGAGGTCGGTCGCTTCGGACTGCTGCGTATCGGACATGGTCAGAGTAACCCCCGCGCGGTGAGCCAGTAGGACTCGTTGTACGCCAGTTTGGACCAGTGGAGCTTCTCCGAGGGCGGCGCCGGCGACGGCGGGTTCTCGTAATCGAACTCGACGAACGAGGCGGCGTCCATTCCGGTCTCGATGAAGCACAGCGTCTTGCCGTCGTAGGTCGCGGTCGGCGGACGACCGCGGATCTCGCTGGCGAGGCGCTGGCCGACGACGCCGGCCTGGTAGTGCGCGACGCTGCCCGCGTTCGGGACGCCGGTGTCGGCGGTGTCACCGAGCGCGTACACGTGCTCGGCGGCCTCGGCCTCGAGCGTGTGCTTGTCGACGTCGACCCAGCCGTCGTCGCCGAGTCCGACCGACTCGATCAGGTCGACGCCGCCGTGCGGCGGAATCCCGACCAGGAGGTCGAAGTCGAGTTCGGTCCCCTCCATCGACGTGATGGTCTCCGCCTCGGGGTCGACCGCGTCCGCGTTGAAGAACGTCTCCACCTGGATGTCGCGCTCCTCCATGATGGGGCGCGCCCACTCCGCGATGTGGGGGTTGCCGTGGACCCGCTGGATCGGGTACGTGTAGGTGATGTCGACATCCTCGCGGAGCCCGCGCTCGCGGAACCAGTCGTCGGCCATGAAGACGAACTCGAGTGGCGCCGCCGGACACATGTGGGGAGAGCCGATGACGCTCAACACCAGTTCGCCCTCCGTGAACGTCAGCAGTTCGTCGCGGAGGGCGGTGGCGCCCGACTCGCTGTAGTAGTCGTGCCCGCCCTCCGCGAGGCCCGGAATTTGGTCGGACTCCAGCGTCGATCCGGTCGCCAACACGAGGTAGTCGTAGTCGACCGACGGGGTGCGACCCTCGAACTGGAGCCGCTGGGACTCGGTGTCGATGTCGGACACGCGGTCGATCGTCAGGTCGATCGCGTCGTCGACCAGCTCGTCGAGCGCGCGACGACCGTCTGCCGGTTCGCGCTGCCCGAACGGCACGTACAGCCAGACCGGCTTGTAGACGTGATCGGGGTCGTCGTTGACCAGCGTCACGCGAACGTCGCCGGCGTCGAGTTCCGGTTCGAGCCGGTTCGCGAGGTTATTCGCGAGGACGGTTCCCCCGGTCCCACCGCCGACAATGACGACGTGGTCGGTCATGCTTTCTCCACGTAGAACGCGGTGTAGTCGTCAAGCTCTTCGACGGCCACCAGCTCGTTGCCCGCTTCCTCGACCCATTCGGGCACGTCGGTGTGCGACTGGTCGGTGTCGCTCAGGAGCCTGACCACGTCACCGGAGTCAACACTCCGAACCTTTCCGATGAGGTCCATCAGCGGTCCGGGGCAGGCCGCGCCTCTGGCATCGACGGTCTCGTCGGGTTCAATGGTAGTCATAGATGTCTCACAGTGGTAGTTGACGGCGGACCCTATTAGTATTGTGTGGTAATTCCACTATTCCAAAATCCGATCCGACAAGAGAGGGTTATCGCCCGGACACGCTCGGAGAGTAGCGGTCGGACGCGCTCGGAGGAGCCGTGGCTCGTATCACCCGAGAACGCCCCCGCGAGGGTACGTTTTCATCGAACGAAGCAGGAGGGAGTCACTCGGACTGGATCCACCCGAGCGTCTCCCCGATCGCGAACGCGTCGTCCTCTCCCACGACGATCTCGTCGAGCGTCCCCGCCGCGGGCGCTTGGACGTCGACGCTCACCTTCTCGACCTGGATCTCACAGAGGGTGTCGCCCGCCTCGACCGAGCGCCCCTCGCGGGCGAACCAGTCGACGAGGATCCCCTCGTCCTCGTCGACGTCCGCCTCCCAGTCGCCGGTCGCACGGACCGCGACCCGCACTCCGGAGCCGCCGTCGGCCGCGCGCTGTCGGTCCGGCATCACTCTGACGCGACCGCCCGCACGCGCGCTTCGATGTCGTCGGCGTCCGGGATCACCTCGTTCTCCATCGGTCGGGCGTACGGGATCGGAACGTCCGGGACGGCGACCCGGTCGACGGCATCGAGCGCCCCGAGGTCGCGGTCGGCGACCCTCGCGATCACTTCGCCGGTGACGCCGAACGAGCGGTAATCCTCGTCGACGACGACGAGCCGGCCCGTCTTCCGAACCGATTCGAGTATCGTGTCGGTGTCGAGCGGCACCAGCGTCCGGAGATCGACGACCTCCACGTCGATCCCCTCTGCCGCGAGCGATTCGGCCGCGGCGAGCGCCCGGTGGACGTGGAGTCCGAGCGTGACCACGGTGACGTCGGCGCCCTCTCGTTTGATGTCCGCCGACCCGAAGGGGATCGTGTAGTCCGTCTCCGGGACCGGCGTCTTCGGACCCGAGGGCGCCGGCATCCACCCGATCCCCATCAGCCGCTTGTGGAACAGGTACATCACCGGATCGTCGTCCCGTATCGCGTTGTGCATCAACCCCTTCGCGTCGTACGCGGTCGACGGCACGACGAGCTTCAGCCCGGGGATATGTGCGAACGTCCCGTACAGGGTCTGTGAGTGTTGGGCGGCGTCGTTGTACGTCCCGCCGACCGCGGCGGTGAGCACGAGCGGCACGTTCACGTTGCCGCCGCTCATGTACGTGTTCTTCGCGAGCTGGTTGTAGATCTGGTCCATCGCGACGCCGAAGAAGTCCGCGAACATCAGCTCCGCGATGGGACGCATCCCCTCCTGTGCGGCACCGACCGCCGCCCCGAGATACGCGGTCTCGCTGATCGGTACGTCCATGATCCGATCGCGACCGAACTCGTCGAGTAACCCCTGCGTGCTGTCGAAGATGCCGCCGTAGTCGGCGACGTCCTCGCCCATGTAGAAGACCTCCTCGTCCTCGCGCATCTCGTGGGCGATCGATTCGACCATCGCCCGACTCATCGTCAGCTCGCGGTCGATGACCTCGTCCGTCTCACTCATCGGCGTTCACCTCCGCGAGCTCGAACTCCGGTTCCTCCGTCGTCACGCCCGATGGCGGGTTCACGAAGACGTCGTCGTACGCGTCGTCGGGGTCGGGGTGCGGCTGCTCTTTCGCCCACGCGATCGCCTCGTCGACCCGCGATTCCGCCTCGTCGCGGATCGCGTCGAGCTCGTCGTCGTCGACGCCGTGATCTCGCAGCTCCGCTTCGAGCCTGTCGATCGAGTCGCGGGCGAGCGCCGCCTCCTCATCGGCGTCGGACCGATACGTCTGCGGGTCGCCCATGAAGTGGCCCATCCGGCGGTGGACCTGCACCTCCAACAGCGTGGGGCCGTTCCGGTCCCGCGCACGGCCGATCGCCTCTCCGGCGGCCTCGTAGACGGCGATGGCGTCGTCTTGGTCGACGCGAACCCCCGGCATGTCGAATCCGGCGGCCCTGTCAGATCCGTCTTCCACGTCGGTGACGCGCTCCTTGGGCATGCTGATCGCCCAGTCGTTGTCCTCGACGACGAAGACGACGGGGAGGTCGTGAACGCTCGCGAAGTTCAGCGACTCGAGGAACGCCCCCTGGTCGATCGCTCCCTCGCCGAGGAACGCGACGGCGACGGCGTCCTCGTTCCGCTTTGTCGCCGCCAGCGCCGCCCCCGCCGCCGGCGGACACCCCTCGGCGATGATCCCGCTACACGCGAAGCTCACGTCGGGATCGAACAGATGCATGTGACCGCCCTTCCCCTTCCCGAGGCCCGTCTTCCGGCCGAAGATCTCGGCGGACATCCGCTTCAGATCGACGCCCTTCGCGATGGCGACGTGGTGGGGGCGATGCGGTGCCGTCACGGTGTCGTCCGCCCGGAGGTGATGACAGACGCCCACGGCGGCCGCTTCTTGACCCGCTGCGAGGTGGAGTTCACCGGGGATCGGCCCCGCGGAGATGTCGAACGCCGGCTGTTTGCCCTCGAGGTACTCCTCTTGGAGCCGCTCCTCGTAGTACCGCGCCGTGAGCATATCTGCGTACAGTTCACATAATTTGTTTTGTGATACCATGCCACAGCAATGTACATGGTTAATAATATTAGTCTGTTTGGGGTAAACTCGATACACCCACTCAGCGGTGCGTGTCGGACGCCGCCGCGGGTCAGTCGGCAGCGTCCGGCGCCCCGGACGATTCGCTCGGCCCGCCCCCGAGCGTCGCCGGCAGCGCACCGTCGTACCCCTCCGGAACGTACGGACACAGGGGGTCGCTCTCCAGCGGGTCCCCCGTCGCCGCGAACGCCCGCGACCGGCTCCCGCCGCAGACCTGCCGGAACTCGCAGGCGCCGCACTTCCCCTTCAGCCGGTCCGGATCGCGGAGCGACTCGAAGAGGTCGGTGTTCCGGTAGAGGTCGACGATCGACCGATCGCGGACGTTCCCGGCGGATTCCGGGAGGAACCCCGACGGGTACGCCTCGCCGGTGTGGCTCACGAACGCGAACCCGCGTCCGGCGGTGATCCCGCCGCGCCGCCGGATCGCGCTCTGGTCGCCGTCGGCCTGCAGCCCGACGCGACGGTAGAAGGGCGCTTCCGTCGTCTTGACGCCGAACGGTTCCGCCTCGGCGACGCCGTGGAGCCACTCCATCACGTCCTCGGCCCGCTCGGGCGGGATGGGGTCGAGGATCCGCCCCCGACCGACGGGGACGAGGAAGAACACGCTCCAGAGGACGGCGCCGAGGTCCCGCACGCGGTCGCGGATCGCCGGGAGCTCGGCGACCGTCTCCGCGCAGACGGTCGTGTTGATCTGCAGCGGCAGTCCCGCCTCGGACGCCGCCTCCGCGGCTTCCAGCGTGCTCTCGAAGCTCTCCTCGCCACGGAACCGGTCGTGGCGCTCCCGCGTCGCCCCGTCGAGGCTGAGCGCCATCCGCCGGACGCCGGCGTCGGCGAGGGCCTCGACCCGGTCGGGCGTCAGCGACCGCGTCCCGCTGGGGGTGATCGTCATGCGGAGTCCCCGGTCGTCCCCGTACGAGACCAGCTCCAACAGGTCGTCTCTGGCGAGCGGGTCGCCGCCGGAGAGCACGACGAGCTGCCCCTCCCCGAACGCCGCCGCGTCGTCGAGGAGCCGCTTCCCCTCCGCCGTCGACAGCTCGTCGGGGTGTCGCGCCGGCTTCGCGTCGGCGCGGCAGTGACGGCAGGCGAGCCCGCACGCCTGCGTCACCTCCCAGATGAGCACCAGCGGCCGCCGGTCAGTGTCGAGGTCGTCGAACATCGGCTCGGTCGACGCTTTCCGCCCGACCCCTATGGACGCTGTCCCGAACGTGTTCACGGTCGGGCGGGACAGAGCCCGTTCGCGACCGAGAGCGTCAAAACGGACGAAGAGTCGGCCGGCGAGGGGGGCGACGACGAGGGACCCGCTGGCGACGACCCACCGGGAGCGATGCCGCCGCACCCCGCGAGAAGGAGGAGGAGTGGGACCGCTCGTCGCGCCTCAGCGATGAAGCTGTTGACGCCCCGCGTCGACGACCCGAGCAGCGCCGACCGTCCGTGTCGGGTGGTCGGGCCTCGGCGGGAGGCGGTGCGGCTATCGGTCGGCGGTCTCGTCAACCGAACCCCCGTCCGCGTCCGGCTCGCCGGCCGAAAGCGCCGCGCGCGCCTCCGCGACCGTCTCGTCGACGCGCTCCCACGCGACGGGGGGCTCGATGGCCGACAGCTCCGCCTCGAGCGCGTCGAGCCGGGCGTCGAATCGGTCGTCCCGACCCGGACGGTCAGCGAGCGCCTCGGCGGTCGCCGCCGCCTCGTCGTCGAGGGCGTCGATCCGCTCCGCGACGCCGTCCGGGAACGAGTGCCCCTGGCGGTCCGCCCACGTGCGGAGGTCGGCCGCCTCCACCCGGAGGTCGGCGACGACGAGGTCGAGGACGCGCGCCTGGACGGCCGCTTCAAACCACCGCTCCGGGTCGGGGTCGTCCGCGTCGCGAAGCGCATCGACGGTCCCGGTGACCTCCGCGACGGACTCCTCGGCGGCCTCCACGTCGTCGAGGAGTCCGTCGTGGCGCCGGTTCGCGGAGCCGAGCCACGCCTCGAACGCCTCGAGGTCGGTTTCGAGGTCGTGGGCCACCCGGACGATCTGCTGTGCGTCCGTCGTGATCTCGTGGAGGGCGACCGCGGCCCGGTACACCGCCAGCGGGGAGTCGAAGTCGCCTCTCGCGTCCCCCAGCTCTTCGGCGAGCCCGTCGACGCCCGCTCTGAGGTCGCTGAGTCGCCCGTCGAACCCACGGCGGCGGGCGTCGACGACGGCGAGGTCCGGGGCGGCGGCGGCGGCCCCCGTCGCCTTCTCGTGTGCGCGCGTCGCGAGGTCGACCCGCGTCTCGGCGGTGGCGAGGATCTGGGACACGTCGGTGACGGTCGATTCGATCGCCGCGGAAGTGACGGTGCCGTCGTCGGTGAACGGGTCGAGCCGCCGACGGATCGACTCCGGCTCCTCGTCCGTCCGGTCGGCCACATCGTCGACCAGCTCGTCGAGCGGGGTCTCCGCGAGCGCGGTCTCACTCATGGCTCGACGTATTTCACACGACGGTGTATACCTTCCGTCAGATCTGATCGTTTGTAAACAGTTGGCTACGGAGAGGTATACCTCGATATATAGTGTCCGTTCCCGCACATTGTACAATAGATCGATATAGTGTAGACATAATCGATACGTGTTCAGATATATTAGAAATATAAACGGCTTTTCAACTACTCTTTCTGTCTTAGCGTGATGTCCGACCGTAACTGGGTTGACGGCGGCGTGTCTCGGCGGAAAGTACTGATCACCTCCGGAGCGCTCGGCACGACCGGCTTGGCCGGCTGCGGAGGAAGCGGCGGCGGCGACGGTTCCGACGGCAGTTCCGGGGAGTCCGACGACTCCGACGGTTCCGACGGCGGCTCCGGGACCTCCAGCGGCGACGGCGACGACAGCAGTGCAGGCCCGAGCACGGCGCTGCTCAACGCCGAGGGCTCCTCGACGGTCTACCCGATCTCGAACACGGGGAGCTCCTACTGGAACTCCAACGCCCCGCCGAGCGACGGCGAGTACTGGGGCGCCAACGAGGAGAGCTCGGTCCCCGGGTGGGACGTGCTCGCGTCCGACGGCGCCGAGGACATGCTCATCGCCGACTACTTCGCCTCGAAGTTCGGCTTCGAGGCGACCGAGCAGCGCTCCTCGCCGCCGTTCCCGACGACGGTCGGCCTGAGCCACTCGGGGACCGGCTGTGAGGCCGTCACCGAAGGGCTCGTCGACATCGGCAACTCCTCCGGGCCGATCACGGCGGAGCTCGGCTGGAGCGACGAGAAGGCCCAGAACACGGTCGTCGACAACGTCGTCGGTCGCGACGGCCAGCCGGTCGTCATCAGCTCGGACGTCGCCGACGCCGGCGTCACCCAGTTGACCGGCGAGGACATTCGCGGGATCTACCAGGACGAGATCACCAACTGGAGCGAGATCGACGGGATCGACTACGACCAGGAGATCTACGTCATCGGCCGCGCCGAGGGATCCGGCACCGACACCTCGTTCCGCCTGAACATGCTCGGCGGCGCCGACGCCGCGATGCCCGGCGTCGACACCCGATTCGGCCAGAACCAGCAGGTCGCCCAGGCGGTCGCCCAGAACGACGGCGCCATCGCGTACATGGCGCTGGCGTTCACCGGACCGGAGGTCACGCCGATCGCCATCGACTTCGACGGCACGCTGTACGAGACCAGCCGCGACGCGGAGAACACGATCTTCGACAGCGAGTACCCGCTCAACCGCGACCTCCACATGTACACGCTCATCGAGGAGAACAACCCCGACGGCGGCGGGTACGACCGGCGCGAGGCGGCGTTCGTCAACATGTTCCTCAACGAGTTCGGGCAGAGCGTCTTCGTCGAGGGGAACAACTACATTCCGCTCCCGACGAGCGACCTCCAGTCGATGAAAGAGCAGGTCTCCTCCGTCGCGACGGAAGACCTCCTCATGCCGTAGATCGGCCGGTCCCGATCTTCTGTCGCCCGCTGTGGCGCTGCCGCCCGTCGCGGTCGGCGTCCACCGACCCCGCGGTCGTCCGCGCCCCCGAGACACCCGGGATCCGCTCTCGACGACATTCCACTTCTATGACACACGAAACACGAAAATGCCACTCATAACAGATCCATGGCGCCGGTAACGGACTCCGAAAGCGGACGAATAAACAGTGCGGTCAGCACGCAGCTCCGGCGGACCCGAGAGTTCGTCGACGAGACGGAGCCGCCCGCGCTGGCGATCATCGCGGTGATGACGCTGTCGCTGTTCGCCGCGCTCGTTGGGTTCCTCGCCGTCTCTGACCTGACCATCGTTCCCTTCGTCGTCTTCCTCGGCACCGCGGCGATCGGCTGGGTCCGCTATCAGGAGGAGACGGCGTACGTCATCGCGCTGGCGATGACGGTCTCGACGATCCTGATCCTCGGACTGATCATCGTGTTCATCTTCCGGGAGTCGGTCCCGGTGATCCGGTACGAGAGCGCGACGGTGTACGGGGTCACGGTCCCCGGGCTCCGGATGTTCATCCAGCCCGACTGGGACGCCGTCTCGCCGCCCATCCGGTACTCGATGGTTCCGATGATCCACGGGACGGTGATGGTGACGCTGATCGCGTCGACCGTGGCCGCCCCGCTTGGCGTCTCGGCGGCCCTGTTCCTCTCCGAGATCGCCCCCGCGACCGTTCGCGAGGTCGTCAAGCCCGGCGTCGAGATCCTCGCCGGCATCCCCTCGATCGTCTACGGGTTCATCGGCTTCACCGTCTTGGGTCCGTGGGCCTCCGACCAGTTCCAGACGACCGGACAGGGGTCGTACCTGTTCGTCGGCATCGTCGTCGGGCTGATGGCGCTCCCGACGGTCGTCTCGGTCGCGGAGGACGCGCTGAGCAGCGTGCCCGAGTCGATGAAGAGCGGGTCGCTGGCGATGGGGACGACCGACTGGCAGACGATGACCTCGATCACCCTGCCCGCGGCGTTCTCCGGCGTGTCGGCGGCGGTGCTGCTCGGCGTCGGCCGGGCCATCGGCGAGACGATGGCCGCGACGGTGATGCTCCGCGGCGTCCCCCGACTCACGGAGCCGCTGGTCAACGTCTTCTACGGACAGGAGACGCTGACCTCGATCATCGCGCGGAACTACGGCGAGGCGGACGGCCTCCAGATGGACGCGCTGTTCGTCGCGGGCGCGATCCTGTTCGTCACCGTCCTCGTCATCTCCGTGGGCGCGCAGTACATCGAGTGGCGGATGCACAAGCGGCTGGGAGGTGAGATCTGATGGCGGGCGCGAGCCGAACCGGCGGTAATCTGGTCGAGAAGGAGACCACCGAGACGGACGCCGTCGCCGCGGTGGCCATCGGGCTCTCGGCGGTGCTGTTCGCGCTCGCCATCGCGGCGATGTTCGAGCGGATCAGCCTCACCGGAACGCTCGCGGGGGTAGAGACCGTGACGCTGCTCGGCGGGCTGTTGACCGCGCTGGGCGTCGCGGTGATCGCCTTCGGCGTCGGGTCGCGGTTCGGCTCCGTCGAAACCGACCCCGACCCGAGCGCCGGCATCATCGCCGGGGGCGGGGCCGCGATCCCGTGGGTTGTCATCGGCGGCGCCGTGGCGAGCGAGACGCTCGGGTTCGGCACGGCGGTCGGCGCAGTCGCCGCCGTCGCCGCGGGTGCGGTCGCCTTCGCGGCCACCGTCCTCCCGCGCGAGGACGTCGGATCGACGCTGCCCCTCGGAAGCCTCCTCGCCGTGACGGGGCTCGTCTTCCTCACCGGCGTCATCGGCCCGACGTGGGTGTGGGAGCTGGGCTGGGCGCAGCAGGCCGCGATCACGGCGGAGTTCCTCATCCCGGTCGCGACGCTGTTCACCACCCTCTACGGCGGCTGGGCGTCGGCGAAGGCGTACGGCGGCTTCGGCGCCCGAGGGCGACACATGGGCGCGTACGTGCTCGTCTATCTGAACGCGATCTCGATCGTCGCCTTCCTCTTCACCCTGGTCGCGTACGTGGTTGTACAGGGCGTTCCGGGACTGTTGAACGGCGCCGATATCGGCCTCGGAACCGGGCCTGAAACGACGATCCTCGGCGTGTCGGTCACGCTGCCGGTGTCCGTTCCGTTCGTGATGAACGGTGTCGCCCTCTTCAACGACTTCCAGGGCGTCCTCCCCGCGATCGTCGGCACGGTCTGGCTCGTGATCGGAGCCGTCCTGTTGGCGGTTCCGCTCGGGGTCGGTGCGGCCGTCTTCCTCACCGAGTACGCCGACCGCGGGCGGTTCACGCAGGTCGTCGAGGTCGCTACCAACGGGCTCTGGAGCACCCCGAGCATCGTCTTCGGGCTGTTCGGGTTCGCCTTCCTGATCCCGCGCTTCGGCAACGGGAAGTCGCTGCTCTCCGGGATGATCACGCTCGGGTTCATGCTCCTCCCGCTCGTGGTGATCACGTCTCGGGAGGCGATGCTCTCGGTCCCCGACGAGTACCGCGACGCGAGCGCCGCGCTCGGCGTGTCGAAGTGGCAGACGATCCGGAGCGTCGTCCTGCCGGCGGCCCTTCCGGGCGTCGTCACCGGCGTCATCCTCGGCGTCGGCCGGATCGCCGGCGAGACGGCGCCGATCCTGCTGACGATGGCCGGCGGGACGTTCATTCCGGGGTCGCAGACGGTCGACGTCATCGGCAGCTTCCAGTTCACGTCGGCGCCGCCGTTCGTCGCCAACCCGGCGCTGCTGGAGGCGACCTCCGCACTCCCGTACCAGCTGTACGCGCTGATCACGGCCGGCGTCGGACTCGGGAGCAGCGTCTCCGACCCGAACGCCTTCCGCTGGGCGACGGCGCTCATCCTCCTGATCGTCGTCCTCTCGTTCTACGCGATCGGCATCGCGACGCGCTACTACTTCCGACGGCGGCTCCGGCACAACTGATCACCAATGAGCGAAAACCAAAACCCACAGCCGCAGACCGGCACCGCGACGACAGACAGCGACCAGTCTCTCACGACGACCACCGGCGAGACCGTCGAGCAGACCCGAGACGAGTGGACGAACTACGAGTTCCAGGGAGAGGCCAAGATGACCGTCGAGGACCTTGACGTGTACTACGGCGACGACCACGCCCTGAAGGGGGTCTCGATGGAGATTCCCGAAAAGAGCGTCACCGCCCTGATCGGTCCCTCCGGCTGCGGGAAGTCGACGTACCTCCGGTGTCTCAATCGGATGAACGACCGGATCAGCTCCGCCAGGATCGACGGCTCCGTCCGCCTCGGCGGCGAAGAGGTGTACCAAGACGGCGTCAATCTGGTGGAGCTTCGGAAACGGGTCGGGATGGTGTTTCAGTCGCCGAACCCGTTCCCCAAGTCGATCCGGGAGAACATCGCCTACGGCCCGAAGAAACACGGCGACCTCGACACCGGGCTGCTCGCTCGGCTGCTGAACCGGAGCGACGCCGACGAGCGCGACCGGCTCGTGGAGCGGTGTCTCCGCGACGCGGCGCTGTGGGACGAGGTGAGCGATCGCCTCGACGACAACGCCCTCGGCCTCTCGGGCGGGCAACAGCAGCGACTCTGTATCGCGCGCTGTCTCTCGGTCGATCCGGAGGTCATCCTGATGGACGAGCCGGCCTCCGCGCTCGACCCCATCGCCACCGCGAAGATCGAGGACCTGATCGACGACCTCTCAGAGGAGTACACCGTCGTCATCGTCACGCACAACATGCAGCAGGCCGCCCGCATCTCCGATCAGACCGCGGTGTTCCTCACGGGCGGCGAGCTCGTCGAGTACGGCGACACGGACCAGGTGTTCGAGAACCCACACAGCGAGCGCGTCGAGGATTACATCACGGGCAAGTTCGGGTGATCACATGCCTCGAGAACGGTATCAGGACTCGCTCGACGAGCTCCGTGCCAACGTGATCGGGATGGGCGAACAGGTGATCGATCAGCTCGACAAGAGTCTCCAGAGCGCCGCGACCCGCGACGAGTCGCTGGCCCGGGCGGTCATCGCCGGAGACGACGAGATAAACGAGCGGTACCTGCGGCTTGAGAACCGCTGTGTCGACCTGTTCGCGCTCCAACAGCCGGTCGCGAGCGACCTCAGGTTCGTCACCGCGTCGTTCAAGATCATCACCGACTTAGAGCGGATCGGCGACCTCGCGACGAACCTCTCCCGGTACGCGCTCTCCGGCAGTTCGACGGTCATCTCCGAGAGCCGGATTCAAACGATCGGCGAGACCGCCTCCGGTCAGGTCCGGAGGGCCATCGAGGCCTACGCCGACGCCGACCCCGAGGCGTGTCGAACGATCGCCGACCGCGACGGCGAACTCGACACGCTGTGTCAGAACGCCAGCGAAGCCGTCGTTCGCGAGCTGATCGCCGGCGAGTCCGACCGCTGGGAGATCGAGCAGCTGCTCGACGACGTGTCGCGACTGCTGCTCACGATCCGCGACTTGGAGCGGGTCGGCGACCACGCCGTCAACATCGCCGCCCGTACCCTGTACATGGACGAGAGCGACCCCGAGCTGATCTACTGACAATGGAGACCAGAAAGCTGCAGGAGGTCGGCGGCGGCACCTACACCGTCTCGATTCCGAAGGAATGGGCGACGACCCACGGGTTCGAGGCCGGGATGGAACTGCAGCTGTACACCCACCGCGACGGGTCGCTCCTCGTCCGATCCTCGGACGCCGACGTCAACTGTCTGAACGAGGCGACGGTCGACGTCGACGGCGGCGGTGCCGACGCCGTCGAGCGCGCCGTCCGGACGGCTCACGCGGTCGGGTTCGAGACCATCACGCTCCATCGGACGGGGGCCTTCTCCGACGCGGAGCGCAGGGCGGCCAGGTCGACGGTGCGGGGCCTCGTCGGGACGAACATCCTCAGCGAGTCGGACGCGGAGATCACGATCAGACACCTCTTGGACACGTCGTCCGTCTCCGTCCGCCAGTCGATCGTCCAGCTGCAGTACGTGGTCGTCGCGCTGCTCCGCGACGCGACCGACGCGTTCGTCGACGCCGCGGACACGCAGACGAGCATCCGCGACCGCGCCGACGAGGCCCGCCGTTCCGCGGAGATGGTCACGCGACACTTCTCGCGATCGCTGATCTCGCACGCCGAACTCGACGCGCTGGGCGTCTCCCGGCCCGACCTGTTCGCGTACTCCGTGCTCGCCTCGCGCCTCAAAGCGGTCGCCGACCTCGCCGTTCGGATCGCGAGCACGGGCGAAAAGCTCCCCGAGCCGCTCTCAGACGGGACGGCCGCGGACGTGTGCGCCGTAGCCGACGACGTCGCGGGCGCCGTCGACGACGCGGTAACCGCCGTTCTCAACGGCGACGAGGAAACGGTGCACGCCGCGAGACGCCGGTGCGACGAGGCCACAGAGGGCGTCGAGGCGATCGAACAGGCTCTGTACGACGGCGCCGTTTCGGACACCGTTCCCGAAGCGGTCGCGCTGGCTGACGCGCTCTCGACCCTCCGGCAGACCGTCAACTGCGGTCGACGGATGGCCGACACCGCAGCGAGGACCGCGATACGCGCGGAAAACGCTGACACCTGCATCCGAGCGTAAGCCGACCGCGAGCGCGTCTATCGCCGAGCGATGAACGCGGTCGGTTCGAGATCTGGGCACTCTGGAGTTGCGAACGACAGAATCTATGCACGGGATTGGATCGAGCCCGTTCCCAGAGAACCACTCGCGAAGGCCACG